>QMPG01000024.1 GCA_003648455.1 Bacteroidota bacterium | reverse complement strand
AGTCAGAGAAGTTTATATTCGGCAATATTTTAGTTTCACTTTCGAGCTTAAGCCCCGATGGCAAAGCGGCTTTATAAACTTCGCCAAGTGAGCACATATAATATTCTGAAATCCATTGCCAGAATTTAAATTGTGTATCGTTAATAATTGCTTCATTATCGAGAACAGAAATTATATCTTTGGTTTTATATAAAGTAGGTTTATTTGCATGAATATTTTTAACAAGAGCTGAATAGATTTTTCTGTTGCCAAATTGTACAACAACCCTTTTCCCCGGTTTTATTTCGTCAATTAAATCTTGAGGAATATGATAGGTAAATAATTGAGGAATTGGTATGGGAAGAATAACATCGGCAAAAAAAGACTTGTCAGACATATAAAAAATTTAATATAGAGATGTTAATTTTAAGAACTCGTGATTTTAATATTTTTATAAAGATAACAGTTAATAAATATTTAATTGTTCTATTGTTGAGTCCTCTCCGAAAAGGCTTCATAGCCATCATTGCGAGTGCGAAGCCCGAAGCAATCTATTGATGGTCAATACGTAGAGATTGCTTCTCCGCCAACTGGCGGATCGAAATAACGAAAAACACTTTACGAAGTGGATTCGTTGTTTAATTGTTGAGACTACTCCGAAAACTAAAGTTATCAATTTATAGCCGCTTAGCGACTTTTCGGAGTAGATTCATTGTTGAAATACAAATAATGTATGAAAGAACGATTTAACAATAAAGCAATTTAGCAATAAATTTATTCTGTAAAATTTGCAAAATAAGTTGTATTGCAATAATGTTATATAGATAAAATATCAGAAACTTCGAGTAAGCTACTATTTATATGTTTTACATTTTTTAAAGTTTTATTAAAAGGAACGTGAACTGTTTTGCCGTTCACAATACCCACCATAATACTTTTTTGGTCGTCTAAAATAGCATCAACAGCAGCAACACCTAATGTGCTTGCAGTAACTCTGTCGAATGCAGAAGGAGAGCCACCTCGTTGAATGTGACCAAGAATAGTAACTTTAACTTCGTATTCTGAAAAGTCTTTTGCAACTTTTCTTGATATTTCGTAAGCACCACCTTCTTTTTCACCTTCGGCAACAATAATTATTCCGCTCGATTTTTTGCGTTTAAAACCTTCTTCAAGATATGATTTAAGTTTGTCGGCATGAGTTTCAATTTCGGGAATAAGAACAGCTTCGGCACCACAAGCAACTCCACTTCTTAGAGCAAGAAATCCGGCATCACGCCCCATTACTTCAATAAAGAATAATCTGTTGTGAGAACTTGCTGTATCTCGAATTTTATCAACCGCTTCAACTACAGTGTTTAATGCTGTATCGTATCCAATAGTGTAATCTGTACCATAAAGGTCGTTGTCAATAGTTCCGGGTATTCCTACAAAAGGAATATCAAATTCTTCAGACATTTTTCGTGCACCTTGAAAAGAACCATCACCACCAATAACAACAACTGCGTCAATTTCATTTGCTTTTAACTGGTCGTAAGCTTTTTTTCTTCCTGCTTTGGTCATAAACTCTTTACTGCGAGCAGTTTTTAAAATTGTTCCTCCGCGTTGAATAATATTGCTTACCGAATGGGATTTTAATTGTTTTAAATTTCCGTTTATCATTCCGTCGTAGCCATGTCTAATTCCACAAACTTCTAATCCATGAAATATGGCTTTTCTCGTTACGGCACGAATTGCCGCATTCATCCCGGGAGCATCACCTCCAGAGGTGAGAACTCCAATTTTTTTAATTTTTGTCATTTCTTTATTATTATAAAATTTTTATAAACAGATTTTGATTTGTTTTGGAAAATAAACTCAAACAAAAGTTGTTTTAAAATCCTCTTTATTAGAGAATTAATTATACAAAACAAATAAGGCTATACATTTTTGCAGTAAAAAAATAATTTGCTGATTTAGCTTTTTTACAACTTACAAAAGTAGAAAGATTGTATGTTTTTTCAAAACTCAAAGAGGTTTTATTTTAAAACTATGTCAATTTGTTGGTTTGTGTAGGAAGTATAAGTTTTAGGCTTTATGTTTTTTTAACCCGAAAAATTCATAATTTTTCTACGCTTAAGAATTACCAACAAATTTGGTGTTTTTTAAACCCCAAATTTGGGTACTTCTAATGCAGGGTTTACTTGCGTGAGCTCACCGCCAGCCGGCGGTTCGGTTCCCGTTTTACTTTCCACTATCCATCGCTAATTCATGCAATTCACTCCGTTTTGCAGGCTTGGGGTAAATTATAATAAATTTATTTTATCAGCAATTTTTTCCATTAGCCATTTTGGGGTTGATGTGGCACCACATATACCAACAGAATTTGTGTTAGCAAACCAATCTGCGTTAACATCATCATAGTCTGAAACAAAATAGGTTTGAGGATTTTCTTTTTTACATACTTCAAAAAGCATTTTCCCGTTTGAGCTTTTTTTACCGCTTACAAAAATAATAACATTGTGTTTTTTTGCAAAATTGCGAAGTTTTTTGTCTCTGCTTGATACTTGTCGGCAAATAGTGTCGTTGCTAATAAATGATATGTCTTTTTTATTTATTCGTTTTTCAATTTCTTTAATTATAAGATTAAAACCTTCAGGGCTTTTGTTGTTTGTGAATATATGTTTATTGGTTTTGAGAAGTCAATTTTATCAAGGTCGTCAAGTGAGCTTACAACAATTGCTTTCCCTTGTGTTTGACCAACTAATCCATTAACCTCGGCATGGCCTTTTTTGCCATAAATAACAATTTGTCCTTGGTCGGGATTTGTGAAATTATCAAAGCCGTTTTTTATTTTGTTTTGCAATCGTAAAACAACAGGACAAGAGGCATCAATTAAAGTAATATTATTTTTGAGTGCAATTTTGTAAGTCTCAGCCGGTTCACCATGTGCTCTTATTAGCACCTTGCAATTATGAAGCTTCTTAAATTCTTCATTATCAATAGTGATTAACCCTTTAGATTCTAAGCGTTTAACTTCAACATTGTTATGAACAATATCGCCAAGACAATATAACTTTTCATTTTTTGCCAATTCTTCTTCTGCTCTTTGAATAGCATAAACTACGCCAAAGCAAAATCCCGAATTATTATCAATCTCAACGTTCATATCAAAAGTTAAATTTTATCAACACCTGACAGGTTTCTCTAAATACTTTACAGAGAGATGAAAAATCCATGTAACTATTATAAAACAAACCTGTCAGGTTTTTTTATAAATATTTAATTTTTAAGATTTAACTTACATTGTTACATTTTCTCACTTCTTATAATCTTCGGCCTGTGTCGCCAAATTAAATGTAAAGTTTTTGTTTAAATTTTATCTAAAATCCAGGCTAACTGCTCTTCTTTTGTTAAATGACTGTTGTCGAGAATAATAGCATCATCAGCTTTTTTTAAAGGACTAATTTCTCTGTTTTGGTCGAGATAGTCTCTGTTTTTTATATTGTTTCTAATTTCTTCTATTGAAACATTTTGCCCTTTTTCGCTTAGTTCTTTAAATCGACGTTGTGCTCTGACATCAACATCAGCTGTCATAAAAATTTTTAAATCGGCATTTGGGAAAACTGTTGTGCCAATATCTCTTCCATCCATCACAATGGCTTTGTTTTTACCGAGTTCTTGTTGTTGTTTAACAAGATTTTCTCTAACAAATTTTATTTTGCTAATTGAGCTAACATTTTCAGACACTTCAACATTTCTTATTTCATCTTCAACATTGTTGCCGTTTAAATAAGTTTCCGGCTGACCGGTTTTAGTATTGTATCTAAAGCTTATTTTAATATTGTTTATTAATGATTTTAGTTTTTCTTCATCAATATTATTCTCATTAATGATATTATTTCTCAAACAAAATAATGTAACAGCCCGGTACATTGCACCACTGTCGATATAAAGATAATTTAGTTTTTTAGCTAAGTCTTTTGCAACAGTACTTTTCCCACACGAAGAAAAACCATCAATGGCAATAATTTTTTTGGTATTATTATTCATCATCTATTTTTAATAATTTGTTGATTATCAGGGGGTGTAATTTTTTTTACAAAGGTAACTATTAATTATTAATTGTTAATTATTAATTGTTGACTTTATTTCAACTTTCAACTTTATGAACTTTATAAACTTTCAACTATATTTCAGATATTCATATTTTTGATTACGCATTTGAGGAATAAAACCGGCTTCAGTTATTGCTTTTTGAATGCCTTTTGCATCAAAATTATAAGAAGCACCGGCAGCCGACACAACATTTTCTTCAATCATAATTGAGCCAAAATCGTTGGCACCTGCATGCAGACATAATTCACCAACGTCTTTGCCAACAGTTAACCACGATGCTTGAATGTTTTTTACATTTGGCAACATTATTCTGCTAATGGCAATTGTTTTAATATATTCTTCGGCTTTAACATTATTAACAACTCCGTATTTTTCGTTCAGCACAGTTCCTTTATCTTGAAAAGGCCATGGTATAAACGCAATAAATCCGGGAGCATTTTCAGGTTTCTCGCTTTGCACTTGTCTCACATAAGCAAGATGCTGAATTCGTTCGCGTTTAGTTTCAATATGACCAAACATCATGGTTGCCGATGTTAGCATGTTTAATTTATGAGCTTCGCGCATTACATCAAGCCATTGTTGTGTATTACACTTTACAGGCGATACAATTTTGCGAACTCTGTCTGATAATATTTCGGCTCCTGCTCCGGGTAGGCTGTCTAAACCAGCATCAAGTAATGCTTCAAGAATTTCGCGATATGATTTTTTATCTAATTTAGAGATGTGTACAATTTCTGCCGGACCCAAAGCATGTAATTTTAGGTTTGGAGATATTTTTTTTAATTCTCTAAAAAGATTACTGTAAAACTCGAGCCCTAATTCAGGATGTAATCCTCCTTGTAGCAGTAGTTGCTCACCACCTAATTTTTTTAGCTCTTCAATCTTTTTTTTGTATTCAGGCAAGCTTGTTATATATGCTTCTTTATCATTTTTGTTACGATAGAAATTACAAAATTTACAAGCGGAAATACAAACATTTGTTATGTTTACATTCCTGTCAATCAGCCATGTTACTTTATTGTCGGGTCTTATTTCTTTTCTTAACTCATCAGCAACTAACATAAGTTTGGCAATAGGAGCGTTTTCATACAAAAACAAACCTTCGTCAACAGTTAAAAATTCTTTCGATAAAGCTTTACTATATAATTTATCTAAATTCATTGAAATAATCTTTTATAATAAAATACAAAAATATTAAAAGATTGAATTATTACTAACAATATATTTTTTATTAACTTTACATTTTTAAAATAATTGAAAAAAATCATGGAAATTAAATTTATAAAAATAAATAAACTGCCTGAAAACAAATCAATTGTTTTCTTAATTAATAAAGATGCAGATCTTTCAAAATATAATTTTTCAAACACAGAATTAGATTATATTAAGAAAAAAATTAAATCGAACGAAAAGCATATTGTAATAAATAAATACACACATTTTGTTTATATACAATTAGTTGAAAGCAAGGGCGAGGCTTATAAAAGAAATGAAAATTTAAGAAAAGAAGCTCATAAGCTTTGTAAACATATTAAATCAAATAAAATTGATAATATTACAGTAGCAAATTTAAGTAATGACGAACAATCAATAGTTTCATTTGCCGAAGGATTGGCTCTGAGTAATTATGATTTTATTAAATATAAGAAGCCGGAAAAAGACAAAAACATATTCTTGAAAAATATAAATCTGTTTTGCGATAAGCTTAACAATAAGCAAGTTGAGCAATTACAAATAAGCACTGATGCAGTATATCTTACACGTGATTTAATAAATGAGCCTGTATCATTTTTAACATCAGTTCAGTTGGCTGCTGAGATACAAAAAGTTGGCAAGCAAGCAGGCTTTAGTGTTGAGGTTTTTAACAAAAAAAAGATTGAAAGTTTGCGTATGGGCGGTTTGCTAGCCGTTAACAAAGGTAGTATCGATCCTCCAACATTTTCGGTTTTAGAATGGAAACCCAAAAATGCAAAAAACAACAAACCAATTGTTCTTGTTGGAAAAGGAGTTGTATACGATACCGGAGGGTTGAGTTTGAAGCCAACAAATTATATGGATACCATGAAAAGCGACATGTCTGGAGCAGCTGCTGTTATTGGAACTTTTTATGCAATAGCAAAAGCAAAATTACCGGTTCATGTTGTTGGCTTAATTCCGGCAACCGACAACAGACCCGATGGAAATGCTTACACTCCGGGCGATGTTATCACAATGCACAATGGGTTAACTGTTGAGGTTTTAAACACTGATGCCGAAGGAAGAATGATTTTGGCAGATGCCTTGAGTTATGCACAACAATATAAACCCGAACTTGTATTTGACCTTGCTACCTTAACAGGAGCAGCAGCAGTAGCAATTGGTGCTTATGGAATTGTTGCTATGGGAACAGCAGATAAGAAGAAACTTGGAGTTTTAACAAAAAGTGGAAATAATGTTTATGAACGAATAGTAGAATTCCCTTTTTGGGAAGAATATGATGAATTATTAAAATCAGATATAGCAGATTTAAAAAATATTGGAGGACGCGATGCTGGAGCAATAACAGCAGGTAAATTTTTAGAACATTTTACCGATTATCCTTATATACATCTTGATATTGCAGGTCCTGCATTTATTCAAAAAGAAGACAGTTACAGAGGAAAAGGAGGAACCGGTGTTGGGGTGAGACTTCTTTTTGATTATTTTAAATCTATTATTTAATTAACAAGTTAATTTTTATTAAAATGGATAAACATAAAATAAGAGTTGGTATTTCACATGGAGATATTAATGGAGTAAGTTACGAAATTATTATTAAAGCATTATTAGATCATAGAATTTTTGAGTTTTGCACTCCAATTGTTTATGGTTCTTCAAAAGTTGCCGCATATCACCGTAAGGCGCTAAATATTAACAACTTTAGTTTAAATTCGATTTCAAAACCTGAAGATGCCAATATTAAAAGAGCAAATATTATTAATTGTGTAGACGATAATATTAAAGTTGAATTTGGCAAAAGCACAGAAGCTGCCGGTAAATCTTCATATGCTGCCCTTGAAAGAGCAACTCAGGATTTGAAAGATTCGAAAATTGATGTTTTACTTACTGCCCCAATAAATAAAAATAATATTCAATCAGAAAACTTTAATTTTCCTGGACACACTGAATATTTAAAAGACAAGTTTGAAGCAGAAGATGTTTTAATGATGTTGGTTAGCGATGTGATGAGGATTGGAGTTGTAACCGGTCATGTGCCTATTTCAAAAGTTCCCGAAAAAATTACTGAGGGGAATATTTTAAGAAGTTTGCGGTTAATGAACAAATCGTTAATTGAAGATTTTCGAATAAGGAAGCCAAAAATTGCAGTATTAGGGCTAAATCCACATGCAGGAGATAATGGCGTTATTGGAGAAGAAGAAAATAAGATTATTATACCAACAATAGCAAAAGCACGCAATGAAAATATTCTCGCAATTGGTCCATATCCGGCTGATGGGTTTTTTGGATCAAACAATTTTAAAGAATTTGATGCAATTTTAGCAATGTATCATGACCAAGGGCTAGCTCCTTTTAAAGCAATATCTTTCGACTCAGGAGTTAATTTTACTGCCGGCTTGCCTATTGTTCGAACATCGCCTGCTCACGGAACAGCTTATGATATTGTAGGTAAAAATATTGCTTCTCCAAGCTCATTCAGGCAAGCCTTATTTTTAGCTTGTGATATTTATAAAAACAGAAAAGAATATAAAAATTTAATTAAAAACTCAATAATTAATGATTCATCTCACAAATAATTTGGCATCTGTATTATTTCATTGAATAATTTATTGTTTTGGTATAATATTTTGATTATTAGTTATTTTTTATCGGTTTTTTTTTATAAATTAGCCTTCTAAATAGAAAACTATGAATTATAATTGGTCTGATAAAACAATTCTTATTGCCGAAGATATTGATGCAAATTTTTTATTTCTTGAAAAAATCCTGCAAGACACAAGAGTTAAAATAATACGTGCAATAAACGGTAAAGAAGCAATTGATATTTATAAAAATAATCAGAATATAGACCTTATTCTTATGGATATTCGCATGCCCGAAATTGATGGATTTGACGCTACAAAAGAAATTAAAAAGATTAATAATAATGTGCCAATTGTTGTAGAAACAGCTTACAATATTGAAAACGGGAAAAAAATGGGAAAAGAATCCGGTTGCGATGATTATATTGTAAAACCTATTAATATTAACAAATTAATTGCTGTAATAAATAAATTTATATAGATAAATAAAAATTTTATTTATACTAAAATAGCAGAAAAATAAACCTTCCGATATTTTTTATAAATTTTTGATATATCAATAACTTTCAAAGTTTTTTTGAAAATTTATTCTTATTTTCGCAATCTAAAAAATAGAAAGATGTACGAATATATTAAAGGCAGTTTGATTGAAATCGCTCCCACCTATGCAGTTGTTGAAACACACGGAGTTGGATATTTTATAAATATTTCACTTAATACTTATTCTAAATTATCAGAAAAAAAGGAGTGTTTATTATATCTGCATCAAACAATTAGAGAAGACGCTCATATTTTGTATGGATTTTTTGATAAAAAAGAAAGAGAGATTTTCGAGTTATTAATCTCTGTTTCAGGCATTGGACCTAATACTGCCAGAATGATGCTTTCATCATTATCATCTTTCGAAATAAAAGAAGCAATAACAAACAATAATGTAACACTTTTAAAAAGTATTAAAGGTATTGGTGCAAAGTCGGCACAAAGAATTATTATTGATTTAAAAGATAAATTAGGAAAATTTGACGAAACAGGTGAATTTTTAAGCTCTCAAAACAATACAAACAAAGATGAAGCGTTATCAGGATTAGTAATGTTAGGTTTTTCAAAAAATGCTGTTGAGAAAGTTCTTGATATAATTATTAGCGAAAATAATAATATAGAGATTGAAGACTTAATAAAGCAGGCATTGAAACGACTTTAATAAAATAAATACATTTAAGGTTTCTTGAGAAAATTATCTTTTAAAATATACACAATAATAGTAATAGTTCTTGTTTCAGCATTAACTCTGCTTAATTTTGAGGCAAAAGCTTATATTAATAACAATTTTCGATTGTGTTGTTTAATGGACTCTATTTTTTTCGATAGCGACACAACACAATTACAATACCCCTTTAAAGACGAAGCAAATCACCAGTATTTACCAACACGAAAACAATCAGGATTATATTTAAACACACCAACAAATATAAAAACAGAAATCAGATATAATCCCGAAACAAACCAGTATGAATTTACCAAAAAGATTGGGAGTTTTAATTATCGCCTACCCTCTTCAATGTCTCAAAAAGATTATTTGAAATATGATTTTGATAAATCGACGAGAGACTATTGGAAAGAAAAAGTACAGAGCGAAAATTTTGAACATCAAACATCATTAATTCCCAAATTACATGTTGGTGGCGAAGTTTTTCAAACAATTTTTGGAAGCAACACAATTGATATTAAACCAAGAGGTACAGCAGAATTGTCGTTTGGTTTAAATATGACAAAAACAGACAACCCGCTTTTAGCTGAAGAGTTAAGAAGTAACACGACATTTGATTTTAAAGAAAAAATCCAAATGAATGTTAAGGGTAAGATCGGCGACAATTTAGAACTTGGTGTTACCTATAACACAGAATCGAGCTTTGAATTTGATAATAAGATGAAGCTTAAGTATACGGGGAAAGAAGATGATATAATTCAAAAAATTGAAGCAGGAAACGTTTCTCTTCCTCTATCGGGTTCATTAATTACAGGTAGTCAAAGTTTGTTTGGAATTTTAACCGAGCTCAAATTTGGTAAGTTAAGTATTACATCTGTTTTCTCAAAACAAAATGGAGAAACATCAGTTATTGAAGTGCAGGGAGGAGCACAAAAAAGCACATTTGAAATATCCGCTTCTGATTATGATGCAAATCGACATTTTTTCTTGTCACAATATTTTAAAGAGCACTATAACGAAGCCTTAAAAAATCTTCCGGTAATTAGTTCAAGTGTTAATATTACTAAAATTGAAGTCTGGGTAACAAATAAATCGAGTAATTTTCAGAATTCAAGAAACATATTAGCTTTTATGGACCTTGGCGAAGATCAGAATCATATTTTTGCAAGTCCGTTTATTACCCAATCGGGAACAGACAATTTCCCTGATAATGAAATAAACACTCTATATGATATGATTGTTGACACATATTCAGACATAAGAGATATTAATAATGTGACTCAAATATTATCGCAATCTGATTTTGTAAATGCAAACTTTGTTGGCGGACAAGATTACGAAAAAATTGAAAATGCTCGTCCTTTATCGTCTTCCGAATATAGGATTAACGATAAATTAGGGTATATTTCATTAAACACCGCACTAAATGGCGACGAGGTTTTGGCTGTAGCTTTTGAATATACTGCAGGAGGAAAAACATATAAAGTTGGTGAGTTTTCAAACGAAGGTGTTGATGCACCAAAAACTCTTGTTTTAAAACTTTTAAAGGGAACATCTTTTAGTCCGCAACTTCCAACCTGGAACTTAATGATGAAGAACATCTACTCAATTGGTGCATATCAGGTTAATAGTAAAGATTTTAAGTTCGACGTTATGTTTAACGACGACGAAACAGGAGCTCCTGTTTATACCATACCTGCCGGAGATATTAATGGACAAAAATTATTGAGAGCTTTAAATTTAGATAATCTTAA
Source organism: Bacteroidota bacterium (assembly GCA_003648455.1). The sequence goes on along the minus strand of QMPG01000024.1, from coordinate 7,777 downwards.
CACGCAATTAGAACCAACAAAAAACGGAGACGGTGTTTTCGATTTTATTGATGGTTATACTATTAATGCTTCAAATGGTAGAATTATTTTCCCTGTGTTAGAACCGTTTGGAGAATACCTTGAAGAAAAAATTAATAAACCCGACGAAGCAGCTAAATATGTTTTTAACGAATTATATGATTCGACCCAGAACATGGCACAACAAATGGCTGAGAAAGATAAATTTTTCCTTACCGGAGAATATCAATCATCGTCCAGCTCAGAAATTTCACTTAATGCAATTAGTGTTCCCGAAGGTTCGGTTGTTGTAACAGCCGGAGGAATGAAGCTTGTCGAAAATCAAGACTATACTGTTGATTATGCTATGGGTAGAGTGAAAATTATTAATCAGGGATTACTCGAATCAGGAACACCAATTAAAATATCGTTAGAAAGCAATTCAATGTTTAGTATTCAGACTAAACGTTTGATGGGGACACATCTTGATTATCGTTTTTCAGATAATTTTAATCTTGGAGCAACCATATTAAATTTAAATGAACATCCTTTAACTCAGAAAGTTAATATTGGCGAAGAACCAATATCCAATACGATCTGGGGATTTAACGGCTCTTTTCGTACCGATGCACCAATTCTTACACGATTAATTGATAAATTACCACTTATCGAAACAAAAGAGAAATCATCAATCTCAATTAGTGGGGAGTTTGCTCATTTAATACCGGGTCATTCGAAATCAATTAAAGGAAACGGAGAATCTTATATTGACGATTTTGAGGGAAGCAAATCAACTATCGACATTAAATCAATAGGAGGTTGGGTATTATCAAGTACTCCACAAGGACAGCCTTCACTTTTCCCCGAAGCAAATCTTAATAATGATGTTGCTTATGGTTTTAACAGAGCAAAATTGGCATGGTATTATGTCGACCCTTTATTCTCAAAAGGAGGAACGCCTGTCAGTACAGAGCAACAATCGAGTTTATATGTAAGACCAATATTTGAAAAAGAAATTTTTCCAAATAAACAGTCTCAAAATAATATTATTACAGAGATGCAAATTTTAAATCTTGCATATTATCCACAAGAAAAAGGCCCATATAATTTTGATGTGGATACGACTTCATATTCAAAAGGAATTGACGAAAACGGCTTGTTAAACGACCCTGAATCTCGTTGGGGTGGTATTATGCGTAAAATTACAACAAACGATTTCGAATCTGCTAATATTGAATATGTAGAATTTTGGGTAATGGATCCTTTTGCCGAAGACTCATTAAATAATATTCAAAGAGAAAATAACGATGCCGCTTTTTACATTAATCTTGGAAACATTTCGGAAGATGTGTTAAAAGATTCCAGAAAAAGTTTCGAAAACGGCTTGCCTACTTCTGATAATATCACAATGGTTGATACAACAAAATGGGGAAGAATTCCTCTTCAACAATCAATGGTAAATGCTTTTGATAACCAGTCAAATTCAAGACAATATCAGGATGTTGGAATAGACGGCTTAAACAGTGAAGATGAAAAAACATTTTATAACGGAGATGTTGTTGATTATTTGAACATCATTGAAAATAAATATGGGAAAAATTCTGAAGCATACGTAAAAGCTTATGAAGACCCATCAAGCGACGATTATCATTATTTTAGAGGTAAATATTACGATGATAAAAGTGCAAATATTCTAGAACGATACAAAGATTACAACAATTTAGAAGGCAATTCTCCTGCATCAGAACAATCAACAGAATCTTTCCCTACATCAGCAACAACATTGCCCGATGTTGAAGATATTAACCATGATAACACTTTAAGCGAATCGGAAAGTTATTTTCAATATAAAGTAAAATTAAACCCCGAAGACCTAAAAGTTGGTTATAATTATGTTACAGATGTTCAAAAAGCAAACGTAACTTTAAAAAACGGACAAAAAAGAACTGTTAATTGGTATCAGTTTAAAGTTCCAATACATTCACCGGATAAAATTATTGGTTCAATAAAAGATTTTAAGTCAATAAGGTTTATGAGAATGTTTATGAAAGGTTTTGACAAACCTTTAATTTTACGATTTGCAAAGTTAGAACTAGTAAGAGGTGAATGGCGAAAATATAATTATGTAATTAAAGAAGCCGATGAGGCTTTAGTTGAAGATAATGACTTGTCGTCAGCAGCATTCAACGTTGCCACAGTTAGTATTGAAGAGAATGGGAACAGACAACCAATTCCTTATGTTTTGCCTCCTGGTATTGACCGCGAAAGAGATGTTTCTAATGTTCAATTGCGTGAAATGAACGAACAATCAATTGTTTTAGAAGTAGATTCTTTGAGTGACGGTTATTCAAAAGCAGCCTACAAAAACACAAATATGGATGTTCGCGAATATAAAAAAATTCAAATGGAGGTTCATGCTGAGGCGTTTTCAGAAAATAAGATTTTAAACGATGGCGATTTATCAGTCTTTGTTCGATTGGGTTCCGATTTTCAGGAAAATTATTATGAATATGAAATACCCTTGGATGTTACTCCTCCGGGAACTACCGACAGAGAGGGTGTTTGGCCTGAAGAGAACCGTTTAGATGTTGAATTTGAATTATTTCTTAAAGTTAAGCAACTTAGAAATAACGAAATGAGAACAGCCGGCACAACAATTTCATTATCGTCAATTTATGAAATAGCCGATGGGAAAAACAGCTTAAGAATTAAAGGGAATCCTAATTTAAGTAATGTTCGTACAATAATGCTTGGCGTGCGAAATCCAAAACAAAAATTTAATTCTCTTGCTGATGATGGTGACGCTAAATCAGGAGAAATTTGGCTTGATGAACTCCGTTTAACAGATTTTAAAGAGCAAGGCGGTTGGGCTGCTAATGCCAGAATGACAGCTAAACTGGCTGATTTTGCAACAATCTCTATTGCAGGAAGCACACAAAAACCGGGTTTTGGAAGTATTGAGAAAAAAGTAAGTGAACGAAGCAAAGAAGATTCATATCAATATGATTTATCATCAAATTTTGAACTGGGTAAATTTTTTCCTAAAAAAGCACAGGTTCGAATTCCTATGTATGTAGGTTATTCCGAGAGCTTTATTAACCCCGAATATAATCCGCTTGATGCAGATATACCTTTAAAAGTAACCTTAGACGACCCTGCGTTATCTACTCAGGAAAAAGATTCAATAAAAAAGATATCGCAAACCTACACAAGACGAAAAAGTATAAATTTTACAAATGTTGGTATTAACAAATCGAAAGGGAAACCTAAATTTTACAGCGTATCTAACATTGGAGTAAGTTATTCGTATAGCGAGATGCTTTCGCGAAATATCAACACACAACATAATTTGCTTAAAAACCATTCGGGTTCAATTAATTATATCTTTAATAATTCTCCAAAAAACATTATGCCATTTAAGCAATCAAAATTATTTAGAGCACCGGCTTTTAAACTAATTAAAGATTTTAATTTTTATCTGGCACCATCCCAAATATCTTTCCGTACAAACATGAACAGGAAATATAATGAAGTGTTATTAAGAAATATTAATAATCTTGACCAAAAATTTGACCCTACTTTTGACAAACAATTTATCTGGAATCGTGTTTATAATATAAAATATAATCTTACAAAATCGTTAAAATTTGATTTCGCTGCTAATAACATTGCCCGTATTGATGAACCCGAAGGTTTAATTGATAAAGATCAAGATGGTTATGAAGCAAAAAGAGATACAATATTAAACGAAATAATGAATGGAGGTACAACTACAAATTACAACCATCGTTATAATTTATCTTACACCGTACCAATAAATAAAATACCTATGTTTAATTGGGTTTCTGTAACCGCCCGGTATTCTGCCACTTATGACTGGAGTCTGGGACCACAAACAATTGCAGATCATGATCTGGGTAACATAATTAAAAACTCAAACAGAAAACAAGCATCTGCACAATTAAATTTATTGAGTTTGTATAATAAGGTTGGATTCTTAAATAAAATAAATAAAAAATACAGAGGCACTAAACAAAGAAAAGAGAAAAAAGTAAAATATAAAGATGTAAAATATGAACGTACAAATGTTAAATTAAAAGCAGATGTACCCAAATCAATTTTACATAAGTTAAAAACCGAACAAATAAAAGTAAAAGCTTTTGACGAAAATAATAAGGCAATTAAGATTGAAAGTAAGATAATTAATGAAGACCGAGTAGCAATTACTTCCACAAAGGAATATAAAAATGTTAAAGTTATTGTAACCGGCAAAAAGGAAGTAAAAGACAATCCTATTGTTATTGCATTAGAGCATATTGCCAGAACACTTATGGCTGTTAAAAATGTTTCACTAAGCTATTCAGAGCAAAATGGAACCGTTTTACCGGGTTATAATCAAAACACAAAATTGCTTGGGCAAAATAAAGTTGGGACTGAGTTTGCTCCGGGATTTCCTTTTATTTTAGGTATTCAGGATAAAGATTTTGCAAGAAAAGCTATTGAGCAAAGTTGGTTAACAACAGATTCTATTTTAAACAGTCCTTATTTGATGACTTTTTCTAACACATTTTCTGTTAGGAGTTCAATTGAGCCAATTAATGGGTTGCGCATCGACATTAGTGGTAACAGAAATTTTTCTCGACGGTTATCAGAATATTATTATCCGGGCAAGAATAATTTCCGTGATGAAAATGGAAATATTACAGCTTATAATCCTATGACTTCGGGTAATTTCAGCATGACTTTTATTGCTCTTGGTACTGCTTTTGAAAAAGCCGGCAATGCTTCAAATAATTATTACTCAGCGGCATTTGAAAAATTTAAAAACATAAGATATACCATTGCAAACAGATTAGCTGTTGAACGAGATAAAAACGATCGTGATTATGATAATGTTGCAAATTCAGAAACCGGTTTCCCCGATGGTTATGGTCCAACTTCACAAGAAGTTATTATCCCTGCTTTTTTAGCTGCTTATGGTAATATTGGTGAAAACAATGTTACTCTTAAAACTTTCCCGTCATTATTAAGCATTAAACCTAATTGGCGAGTTAATTATGATGGCTTAACAAAAATTGAGTTTATTAAAAAATATTTCAAAACACTTACTCTTAGTCATTCTTATTCTTCAACTTTTAATATTGGAAGTTATACAGCAAATATAAATTTTGATGATACTGATGGAGATGGCTTTAGTAATATGAGAGATCAATTGCAAAATTTTGTCCCTAAAAATGATATATACAGCTTTACTCTCAGCGAACAATTTAGCCCGCTTATTAGTATTGACATGACCTGGAAAAACAATATTCTTACAAAACTTGAATATAAAAAGAATAGAAACCTCACAATGAGCTTGCAAAACAAACAATTAACCGAACTTATTGGAAAAGAAATAGTTGCGGGTACAGGTTATCGTTTTAATAATGTAAAAATAATAGTTAACACCGGAGGACGAAAAAAAGTTTATGACAGCGACTTAAATCTTCGATTAGATTTTTCATTGAGAGACAATATTACTATTACTCGAAAATTAGTAGAAGACCAAAATACACCAACAGCCGGACAAAAAACCATTTCATTAAAATTTACTGCTGATTATGTTTTAAGCAAGAACCTCACAGTAAGAGCCTTCTTCGACACAATTACAAACGACCCTAAAATATCCCAATCATATAAAAATACAAACAGCAATATTGGGTTTAGCTTAAGATACACTTTAACAGATTAGTATTTAGGTTGTTACACTAACAAATAAAATATATTTTATGTCAAATATTTTTTAGTAATATATCTTACCGGATAAAAAGAAGCAAACGAGCCAATAAGAAATACAATTATTATAGTATTAATAAAATCTAAAAAATTCATCTTAACAGGATAGGAACTAATAATAAAAGAACCGCCCTGCAATTTAATAAATCCATACTCTTGTTGAAGCCAGCAAAGAATAAAACCAATAAAAATCCCTATAATTGCACCTATTAATGATATCATAATACCTTCAAAAAAGAATATTTTTCTAATAGCTTTTAAATCTAAGCCCATGCTGCTCAATGTTGTTAAATCATCTTTTTTGTCAATTATCAGCATGGTGAGCGATGCAATTATATTAAACGATGCTATTATTAAAATAAAAGATAATATTAAGTAAATAACCAATTTCTCCGATTTCATCATTTTATAGAGAAATTCATGTTGTTCGTAACGATTTTTAACCGTAAAATTATTACTTAATATCTCATTAATTTTGTTTTTGATGTTTTCGGAATCAGTGTTTTTATCTAATTTTATTTCAATAGCACTAAGCTCGGTGTCTTTATATTCAAGTATTTCGCGTGCAAATCGAATTGGTACAATAATAAATTTAGAATCAATATCTTGTTGAATAGAAAAAAAACCTGTAGGATAGATATAATCTTTATTAAAAGCATTGTTTGGGTTTAAAGTAGATTTGGCAGATCTGCGAGGAGCAAAAATTTGTATTGGATCAACAAAATTTAAACCTAGTGATAAGTAATATGCTACACCTTGACCTACAACAGTAAAATTTCTGTCATTCTGTTTTAACAAGAATCTCCCTTGAGTAATCATTGTATCAACACCCGAAACTTTAATATAGTTGTCGTCAACTCCCTTTAAAACTGCAGGATATAATTTTTTGCCATATTTAAGCAAAGTGTTTTCTTCAATAATTTCTGTGTAAAAAGCAACCCCCTCAATGTTTTTAATTTTATTTATCGAAACACTATCAATCGAAAATGTTTTACCTTCTACAACAGTAATTTTTAAATCCGGGTCAAAACTGCTGAATAATGATTTTATTAACCCATCAAAGCCATTAAAAACAGAGAGTACAACAATTAAAGCCATTGAACCCACAGCAACACCCAAAACAGAAACAGCTGAAATAATATTTATTATATTCAGTTTCTTTTTTGAAAATAAATAACGTTTCGATATATAAAAAGAGAAATTCATTAACTTAATAAACCTTCGATATTTTCAATATAATCAAGTGAATCATCAACATAGAAAATCAATTCAGGAACAATCCTAAGCTGATTTTTTACACGCTCAGCTAATTTGTAGCGAATGCTTTTTTTGTTTTTGTTAATTAAAGCAAAAACATCAATATCTTTGTTAGTTGAAAATATGCTTACATATACTTTTGCAACAGATAAATCAGCGCTTACTCTTACAATTGTAACAGAAACCAAAGCTCCTTTAAAAAGAGTTAATCCTTCTTTTTGAAAAATATCACTTAAATCTCTTTGAAGCAATCGGGAAATTTTATCTTGTCGGGAAGATGTCATAGGTGTAAATTTAAATAATTAATAGGGTCAAAAGTAATAAACATATTGAAATAAGTAAAATAAAATTTATTAGCAGAGACGCTCTTTAACCCGAAAAATTCACAATTTTTCTACGCTTTAGAATTACCAACAAATTAGGAATATTGATTATTGTGTGTTGAATGCCGAATGGTCGGCACAAGTTATTGAATATTTTATATAACTACAGTATTCGAACAAATACTTACAATCCATTAATAATCAGTTATGGTTCAAGAGATCTAAAATTTATGCATAATTCACCCGAATTTTAAAGTGAGCCCCCTCTCCCTGTCGGGTCTCTACCAAAACCAGTGAGATGACCTTAGCCGAAATAGTTTGTATTATAGAGTTTTGTTAAGCTTCTTTTCATTTACTTTTGGCTTGAACCAAAAGTAACAAAAGTTCAAGACTGCAAAGCAATTTCTTGTTTTCTACACTCTACT
>QMPG01000023.1 GCA_003648455.1 Bacteroidota bacterium | reverse complement strand
TAAAAACAGTTACGTAATTCTTTGCAGTACTTCAGCAGAGAGCGAACTAAATATTTTCGGAAATACTCTTGCGGTTACCAGTTTCCCAACAATTACAAACTCAGGACAAACAATTGAAATTAAAGACAGCACGGGAACAACAATTTCTTCGGTTGATTTTACAGATGACTGGTATCATGATTCTGAAAAAGAAGAAGGTGGCTGGTCTATTGAAAAAATTGACCCTGACAATAACTGTGGTGCAATAAATAACTGGACAGCTTCAATAGATGAACTTGGAGGAACTCCCGGAAAAATCAATTCTGTTGATGCTCCAAATATTGACACATCTGCACCTGAATTATTAAGTATTTCTGTGGTATCTAAGACTCAAATAAGTCTTTATTTTTCTGAATATTTAAAACAATCTTCGGCAGAAAATAAATTAAATTATAATGTTGATAATGGTGTTGGACGACCTTTAGTTGCAGTAATTGACAAAGATGATCAGTCAATAGTAAACCTATTTTTTGTTAATGATTTTGTGTCTTCTGAAAAATACACTATCACAATAAAAGATATTGTTGATTTATGTGATAATATTATTGACACTACCACAGCAGAATTCACATATTATCCTGCACAGCCAAACGATATTGTTATTAATGAAATAATGTGTGACCCCGAACCGGAAATTCAGCTTCCTAATTATGAATACATTGAGCTTTATAACAACTCATCATCTGATATTGATTTAAACAATTGGACATTAACAGTAGGATCAACCACTAAAGATATTCCACACGTTACAATTAAAGCAGATAGCTATTTAATATTATGCTCAACATCCGCCATTAGCGAATTAAGTACTTATGGCAACACATTGGGGCTAATAAGTTTTACTTCATTGCCAAACACCGGTCAGTTAATTTATTTAAGCGATAATAACGGAACAGTTATTTCATTAGTTGAATATTCTGATTCATGGTATCAGGATGAAATGAAAAAAGCCGGAGGATGGTCGTTAGAACAAATTGACCCAAACAATCCTTGTGGTGCAATTGATAATTGGATTGCATCAAAAGATAATACCGGCGGAACTCCCGGTAAAAAGAACTCTGTATTTGCATCAAACCCTGATTTATTCTCACCGGAACTAACAAATATTACAATCTTATCAGATTCTATTATTCAACTATTTTTTAATGAATCTCTTGATACTACAACTGTTATGAATAAATTAATTTATTCAGTTGACAATAATTTTAGTAATCCTTCTATAATTGACCCGGTTGAATTAACTTATAAATCAATAATATTAACTTTTGATAAAGCTTTTGAGGCTAATACTATTTACACATTAACAATAACAGGAGAACTTTCCGATTGTGCAGGAAATATAATTGACGACTATAACTCTCAAAAATTTGCTATTCCTGAAACAGCCGACAGCCTAAATTTTGTAATCAATGAGGTTCTCTTTAACCCTGTTTCAAACAATGTTGATTTTGTTGAGATATATAACCGTTCAAATAAAACCATCAATCTTAAAGAAATTTATATTGCTACTCGCGATGAAGAAACTAATGAGTTAAAATCTATATATCAAGTTTCGGAAAGCGGATATTTATTTTTCCCAAACGAATATCTTGTTTTAACAACAGATATTGAAAAAGTAAAACAACAATATTACACTTCAAACGCCGGCGGTTTTATTGAATTAAACTCACTGCCAACACTCAACGATGATGAAGGTGTGGTTGTTTTTCTCGATAGGATGGAAAACATTATTGATGAATTTTCTTACAACAAAGACATGCATTTTTCATTATTAAATGACTTGGATGGTGTTTCGTTAGAAAGAGTAAATTTTGATCGTCCAACAAACGAAAAATCTAATTGGCATTCGGCAGCTGAGAATGTTGGCTTTGCCACACCTGCATACAAGAACTCACAATATTCCGATACTGTTGCAACAAATAATGAGATATCGGTAGAACCAGAAGTTTTCTCACCCGATAATGATGGGTATAATGACATTGTAAATTTTCATTATAAATTTGAAGAGCCCGGTTATATAGCAAATGTAACAATTTTCGATTCTAACGGAAGAGAAATTAAACGCTTGGTTAGGAGCGAATTATTGTCAACACAAGGAATTATTTCGTGGGACGGATTAGATGATTTTAACCAAAAAGCAAAAATCGGGATTTATGTTGTTTATTTTGAAATTTTTGATTTATCAGGTAATGTGAAAAAATACAAAAAGATATGTGTGCTAGCCGGTAAATTTTAAAAAGACAATTATTAACTAATTAAACTATTTATGGAAGTAAGACGGACATTTGATCTGCTTGAACGATATAAGCAAAATTTTGTAAAAGATGATGTATTTGGAGTTAAAAGCAACGGTGAGTGGATAAAATTCATTACTCTTGATTATATAAACAATGAGTCTACTCCGAAAACTAAAGTTATCAATTTATAGCCGCTTAGCGGATCTATAATAAACTGACGTACAGATTTATAGCTTTCGGTCTTTTTGTAAAACTAACCGCTTAGCGGCTTTTCGGAGTGGACTCATCAATATCAAATAATCGTCCCGAATGGAATTTTATTGATATGGGAATGTCTCAAATAGGAGTGATTCCTGTGTCAATTTATCCAACCATTAGCACCGAAGAGTATGACTATATGAATAAAAATTCATTTGCAGATTTTAGATGTTTGAAAAACGAAATAATTTTACAATGAAAAAAATATTTTTTTTATCCGCTGTCATTTTTATATGCACAAGTTCTTTTTCACAAGAGAATATTCATGTTCACGATACAATTTGTTTTGAAAACCCTTATGAATATATTAAGATTGATACTTCATCACAAAATTTATGGCAAATAGGTATTCCAAAAAAAACCTTTTTCGATTCTGCATTTTCTTTACCTAATGCTATTGTAACGGATACCATTAATTTTTATCCGGTTAATAATAGTTGTTATTTTGATTTACTAATTGGGAATTTTAATTATCCTGTTTATTATCCGCAGAGTTTTGGGGTCGAAATTAAACATAAATTTGATACAGATACACTTAAAGATGGTTGTTATTTTACAATTTCTTTTGATAATGGCAAAACATGGGATAATATAATAAAAAATTCTTCTCCTTATTTTAATCCAAATAATACAGGAATTAGTCTTTATACTATAAATGACACTTTATTTAATGGAGAAATGGGATTTTCGGGAAAATCAGATACATGGCTTACAACAAGTTTTTATTGGTCAGAATGTGTAACAAAAAGTCATGAACACGAGATGAATGATTATGCTGTTATTCTTCGATTTAATTTTATTAGCGATAGTATTCAAAATAACAAAGAAGGTTGGATGATTGATAATATAAAATTAATTTCCAATACTGATTTTGGAGATATAAAAACCGTGCAAAATTTTGGGAATATAAATATTTATCCTAATCCGTTTACTTCATTTTCAAAATTATACTTCAATAAATATTACAGAACCGTTGAATTAAATATTTATAATATTCAAGGACAATTAGTTGAAAGTCAAAGATATTTAAACAAAAGAACAGTTAAAATAAATAAGAATAACTTAAAAACAGGGGTGTATTTTTTCAAGATAATTTTAGATGATAGAATAATTGAAACCAAAAAAGTGATAGTTGAATAACGTACCGGAATATTTTTTTAATTGATGAGTCCAGTCTAAAAAGGTCTTTTTTGTCATTCCGTCCGTCAGCTGACGGATCGGAATCTTTAACTTTCATGGTATCAGTAGATTCTGAAACCAGTTCAGAATGACAAATAAGTAATTACTTGCTTTTCAGACTGGACTCATTGATAAAAAAACTCTCTTAGAAATATTTCTAAGAGAGTTTTTAATTTTTATATAACAAATTTGAGTCCACTCCGAAAAGTGTTTTTCGTCATTGCGATCCGCCAGTTGGAGGAGAAGCAATCCCTACGTTTTGATTCTCAATAGATTGCTTCGGGCTTCGCTCTCGCAATGACGTGCATTTTCTACTTTTCGGAGTAGACTTACATCTTCAATAAAATCTCAAGCATTTTAATTGCACTGTTTGAAACCGGAGTTCCCGGCCCAAAAATACCAACTACTCCTGCTTTATAAAGAAAATCATAATCTTGTGTTGGGATAACTCCACCTGCAACAACCATAATATCTTCTCTACCTAATTTTTTTAGTTCTTCAATAATTTGAGGAATTAAAGTTTTATGACCTGCAGCCAAACTGGAAACTCCAATAATGTGAACGTCATTCTCTACAGCTTGTTTAGCAGCTTCAGCCGGTGTTTGGAATAAAGGACCAATATCAACATCAAAACCTATATCGGCATAACCGGTAGCAACTACTTTAGCTCCACGGTCGTGACCGTCTTGTCCCATTTTAGCAACCATTATACGAGGTTGGCGCCCCTCTTTCTTAGCAAACTCTTCACAAAGTTTACAAGCTTTTCTAAATTCATCATCATCTTTTGCTTCTGATGAGAATACGCCGGAAATTGTTCTAATCACAGCTTTGTACCTCCCACATACTTTTTCGCAAGCATCAGAAATTTCACCTAAACTTGCACGTTTTTTTGCAGCATCAACAGATAACTCAAGTAAATTTCCTTCACCTGTCTCAGCAGCTTTTGTTATTGCTTTTAATGCTTCCTGAACTTCTTTTTCGTTTCTTTCAGCTTTTAATTTTTTTAACCGTTTTATTTGAGCTTCACGAACAGCAGTGTTGTCAACCTCAAGAATATCAATAGGATCCTCATGGTCTAATTTATATTTATTAATTCCTACAATTGTGTCTCTCTTTGAATCAATACGTGCTTGTTTTCGTGCAGCTGCTTCTTCAATTCTCATTTTTGGAACACCTGTCTCAATAGCTTTTGCCATTCCACCAAGTTCTTCAACTTCCTCAATTAACTCCCATGCTTTGTGTGCAATTTCGTTAGTTAATGTTTCAATATAATAAGAACCTGCCCAAGGATCAACCGAACGACAAATGTTGGTTTCTTCTTGTATATATATTTGTGTGTTTCGAGCAATACGTGCAGAAAAATCTGTTGGTAATGCTATTGCCTCATCAAGTGCATTTGTGTGTAACGATTGTGTATGACCTAAAGCTGCACCCATTGCCTCAACACATGTTCGTGTAATATTGTTATACGGGTCTTGTTCTGTTAAACTCCAACCTGATGTTTGACAATGTGTACGTAAGGCTAAAGATTTAGGATTTTTAGGATTGAATTTTTTTACAATTTTAGCCCATAACATACGAGCTGCTCTAAGCTTAGCAATCTCCATAAAATGGTTCATTCCAATTGCCCAAAAAAATGATAGTCGAGGTGCAAAAGCATCAATATCAATACCTGCATTAACACCTGCTCTTAAATATTCTAAGCCGTCTGCTAAGGTATAAGCTAATTCAATATCTGCTGTAGCTCCGGCTTCTTGCATGTGGTAACCCGAAATACTTATTGAATTGAATCTCGGCATTTTTTGTGATGTGTATTCAAAAATATCTGCTATAATTCGCATTGAGAATTCAGGTGGGTAGATATAAGTATTTCTAACCATGAATTCTTTTAAGATATCGTTTTGAATTGTTCCCGATAATTTTTCTAAGGGAACGCCTTGCTCTAATCCTGACACAATGTAAAATGCCAAGACTGGAAGAACTGCTCCGTTCATTGTCATTGAAACAGACATCTTATCCAAAGGAATTTGATCGAAAAGAATTTTCATGTCGAGTATTGAATCAATAGCAACACCTGCTTTTCCAACATCACCAACTACTCGCTCGTGATCAGAATCATATCCACGGTGAGTTGCTAAGTCGAATGCAACAGACAATCCTTTTTGTCCTGCTGCTAAATTCCTTCTATAAAAAGCATTTGATTCTTCTGCTGTTGAGAAACCTGCATACTGACGAATAGTCCATGGTCGCATAACATACATTGTTGAATATGGTCCTCTTAAATATGGTGGCAATCCTGCTGCATAATTAAGATGCTCCATGTTTAGCAAATCGTCTTTTGTGTAAACATTTTTTACAGCGATTTGTTCGGGTGTCATCCAATCTTTATCAATATGGTTTTGATCATTCCATTCTTTGTCTGACAATGATTGCTTTGATGACTTTAAATTTATATTTTTAAAATCTGGTCTCATTTTTTTGATATTAAGTTATACTTCAAACTTTATACTTTAAACTTTAAACTATCGTATTCCTAATTCTGTTTGAAAATTATTTAATGATTCAAGAACATTTGTTTTAACATGAATGAAATGTTTAATCCCTTTTGATTTTAAATCATCAATTATTGCTTTAGGATAACCTGCAACAACAATTACTGCATTTTTGTTTAATTTTTCGTAAATCTCAGGAGCAATATTTGCATATTCATCGTCTGAGCTACAAATAACAACAATGTCTGCTTTATTTTCGAGACATGCTTCAACGCCTTCGTCAACTGAGCTAAATCCATTATTATCAACAACTTGAAAGCCGGCACATGCAAAAAAGTTACAAGCAAATTGAGCTCTTGCCTTTCTCATTCCAATGTTTCCAAAAGTAAACATAAATGCCTTTGGTCGTTTATTAGTTTTTGAATAAACATCAGTTTTATTTCTTAATTGCTCAAAAGCCTGAGTTCCTCTGTATGGTTTTAATGTCTCAATAACAGCATCTTTCTCAGTTAAATCTTTTCGATTTATTATTTCTGATGATATCTCATTATCAATATGTTCATTAAAATTAGGGAACTGGTTTGTTCCTAAGAAATTTTCTTTTCTTGTTGCAATGGCAAGGTCGCGTTTTTGAGCTGTTTCTTTAATTCTGTTTTGAATAAAATTGTTTTCTAAAGCTTTAATAAAACCGCCTTGTTGCTCTGTTTCAACAAATAATTGCCAAGCATTTTCAGCAATTGAATTAGTTAAATTCTCAATATAGTATGAGCCTGCAGAAGGGTCAACTATTTTATCAAAATAACTTTCCTCTTTTACAATGATTTGCTGGTTGCGGGCAATACGCTCAGAAAAATCTGTTGTCTCTTCATAAATTGAATTGAAAGGATTAACAGTTAAGGAATCTGTTCCTCCAATAACCGAGGACATTGTTTCTGTTGTTGAGCGAAGTATATTTACATATGGGTCGTAAACTGTTTTGTTCCATTCAGAAGTAGTAGAATGAACATACATTTTTTTACTTTCCTCATTTTTCGGATTATATTCATTTACAATATTAGCCCAAAGCAAACGAGCTGCTCTAATTTTTGCAATTTCCAAAAAATAACTTGAGCCAACAGCAAAATTAAATTTAATCTGATTGGCTATTTCATCAACCGCTAAACCTTTCTCAGTTAATTGAGATAAATATTCATTACCTGCAGCTAGGCTAAAAGCTAACTCCTCAACCAGTGATGAACCTGAATTATTAAAATGTTTTCCGTTAACTGCTATTACTTTAAATTTTGGTAATTTTTGAGCCTCTTCAATAAAAGCTTTACATTCATTAAATGCAGTTTCTTGGGTGTTGCAGAATTTCCCTTTTAATGAGAACGAACCTAAGATATCGAATTCAATTGAGCCTGCAACTTTTTTCAAATCAACATTTTTTGATTGAAATAGGTTGATTAATTTTTTTAATAATGAATGTGAACAATTGTTACAAGCAAAATTAATTTCAAATTTTTCAATATCAACATTCTCCAATAAAATTTTTAATTCATTTTCTGTGGGCTCATTGTCAATAATAAAACCTATTGATTGAGCTCCTTTTTCTAAAAATGAACCTGCTTTTTTATTAGCCTCTGAAAAATTTTCGACATTAATATCTTGACGAATCAACCACGAATTTTTATCTATTTTATTACCTCTAATAAAAGGAAATTCATCAGGATGAACATTTAAATAGCTAATATCATTAAGATCTTCGGCACGATAATAAGGTCTAATATTGAAACCATTATTGGTTTTCCATATTAATTTTCTTTCATAATCAGCTCCTTTAAGATCTACCTTAATTTTAGCTTCCCAATCTGCTGTTGAGACCGGTGGAAATTCTTCAAATAATTTTTTGTCTTTAGTGTTTTCTGACATGATTTAATTTTTTGTTTATAATGCAAAACTACTATCATTTAATATATTATTATATATAATTTATATGTTTTTTGTCATGTTTTTTGTCATAAAAGAAATTTCACAAACGTTTTGCGAATAATAAAGCCAATATATAGCTTATAATTAAAAAAATCTAAAATCTAAAATTGGTTAATTGCTTTTATCTTTTTACTTTTATCTTGTAAAAATATAATTATTATAAATTAATCAAATATAAAATATAAATAAATGAAAATTACACCTATTTTAATTTTTCTATTCGTTGCTAATATAGCCTTTACACAAACAAAAGTAACTTATTATTATAAAATAAAAAATGCTGCCGGTGAAGCAGAAAACTCTACAAATAAAAGCAGTGAAGGCATTATGAAAGATGGGCTTGAACAAGGGAGATGGATATATTGGAATAAAGATGGGAAAAAAGTTCAGGAAACAGATTTCAAAGACGGTGTTCTTCATGGAAAACTTATTTACTATTTTCCTAATGGGAATGTTGAAAACGAAGGTGAATTTGTTGATGGAATAAAACATGGGAAATATTACGGTTGGCATAATAACGGAAAATTAGAGGTGCAAGGTTTCTACAAAAAAGGCATTAAAGATAGTTTGTGGACATATTGGGACAATAAGGGGAATAAAATAAAAGAAGAATATTTTTATCCAAACAATTTAGTTAAACTTGTTAATTATTGGGATAAAAAAAGGAATAAAATAATTGACAATGGTAATGGGTACTATATAAGTTACTATTCTAATGATAAAATAAAACAACAGGGAGAATATAAAAATGGTTTAAAAAACGGGGAGTGGATTTATTGGTATATGAACGGACAAAAAATGTCTGTAGAAAAATTTTTAAACGGTAAAAATATCGAAACTTCAACATCATGGTATGAAGATGGTAAATTGAAAAGCAAGCTCAATTATGAAAATGGCGATAATACAAAATGGTATCATAATGGGCAAAAAGAAATGCACGGAACATTAAAAAACAAACAGAAACAAGGATTGTGGACATTTTGGTACGAAGATGGTAAACTTAAAAGCACAGTAAATTTTAAAGATGGGAAAATTGATGGCGTAAAAACTAACTGGTTTAAAAACGGAAATAAAGAAGAAGAAATAAATTTTACAAATAATAAAAAAAATGGCTCTGCAAAATGGTGGCGTCAAGATGGGAACATTGATATTGAAGGGAATTTTGTTAACGATATTCAAGACGGGAAATGGACTTATTGGCGAACAGACGGAGTAAAAGGGAACGAAGGTTTTTACAAAAACGGCAAAATGACAGGCGAATGGACTTTCTGGTACGGTAATGGAGAAGTTTGGAAAAAAGCTAATTATAAAGATGGACTTAAGGATGGAGAATGGGTAATTTATTATGAAAACAAACAAATTTTTCATAAAGGAGCATTTGTAAAAGGGAAAGAAAACGGTGAATGGACATCTTGGTATGAAAACGGCAATAAAGAAATGCAAGGAAGTTTTAATTTAGGAAAAATGAACGGTTTGTGGCAAGCATGGTATGAAGATGGAAAACCAAAATATAAAGTTGAATATGCCGATGATAAAAAAAATGGTATTGCTGTTTATTGGTTTGAAAACGGGAAGAAACGCAAGGAAGAAAATTTTAAAATGGGTGTTCACAACGGAGCATACAAAATTTGGTTAGAATCTGGTCAGATAAATATTTCCGGGAATTATATTAATGATAAAAAAACCGGAGAGTGGACATATTATAACAATCATGGACAAAAAATGCGTCAAGAATTTTACAAAGAAAACAAACCCCATGGGAAGTGGACTACATGGTATAAATATGGAAATATAAATAGTGAAACTAATTATAAAGAAGGTGAAAAAAATGGAACAGAAAAAATATTCTCTGTTAATGGTAAAATTCTTTTAGAAACAGTATATAAGAAAGGAAAATTAATTAGAGTAAAAACGGATAACAGAAATAAAACGAAAAAATAATTTTTCAACATTAAAAAAAATAGGACTAAATTTCAGTAGTCCTATTTTCTTATAATAAAAATTAATTCTTATTTGTCAATAGAAATTAATTCAATTTCGAAAACTAGAGTTGCATCAGGACCAATAACTTGACCAGCACCTCTTGAACCATAAGCTAATTCAGATGGAATATAAAGCTCCCATTTTGAACCAACAGGCATTAATTGTAAAGCTTCTGTCCAACCTTTGATTACTCCATTTACAGGAAATGTAGCAGGTTCACCTCTATCATAAGAGCTGTCAAAAACAGTACCGTCAATTAAAGTACCTTTATAATTTGTTGTAACTTTATCGGTTGCTTTTGGAATTGCTCCAGTACCTTTTTTAATAATTTTATATTGTAAGCCACTCTCAGTAGTAACAACACCTTCTTTTGTTTTATTTTCTTCTAAAAATTTAATACCTGCTTGTTTGTTCTTTTCAGCTACCTTCATTTGTAAATCTCTAAAATAATTATTTAAAATATTTTCTGCTTCTTTTTGTTCAATTAAAGTTTCTTCTCCATCAAAAATATGGTTAAAAGCAACTGCTAAAGCTTCAGCATTAATCTTCTCAACTCCTCCTTTTTTAATATTTTCTGCCATAGTAATACCTAAGCTATAGCTAACTGAATCTAATTCAGTATCTAAATTGATGTTTTTTTTCATAGTTCCATTTTGTGAATTACAAGCAAAAGCTGCCAAACAGCTAATTGCTAAAATTAAAGTTTTAAATTTCATTTGTAAATAATTTATTTCTAAAGGTCAGATGAAATCCCGCATGTGACTACATCCTTTGCTGTTAACCAAGAAATCATCACCATTAACCCTTATATTTTTAATATCTTTTATCATGCGGGAGTGTTATGATAAATATGTATTTTAATTTTGCGAAGGTAGAACATAATTTTATTTATTTCAAAAAAAATAAAATTTTAATAAAATAATTTTGTGTAGTTCTTGTAAATTATTAAATTTAAGAAGTTTATATTTAATAAAAACCAATAATAGGTAATCAATAAATGAGTAGTAATAAACAAAGTAAGTATTTATTTAGTGCTAATAATAATATTTACGATTGGGCAAATATTGTTGATAATTCAATTGTATTAATGAATTCTGAGGGAAAAGTAATGTGGGCAAACGATGCTTTTTCTCGTTTATATGGATACTCTCTTGAAGAATACAAAACTAAATATAGCAAAGTTGCGTCAGAAGCAATAAAAAATATTCACAAAACAGACACGAATTTTTTTAAAGAAAATCACTCTCTAAATTACATTACAGAATGTGAGACAAAATCCGGTAAAATAAAGTGGGTTCAAACTACTTTAACACCAACTTTTGATGATAATAATAGAATAAAAAATTTTATTGCCGTTGAGACTGACATAACAAGATTAAAAGAAATTGAAGAAGAACTAAAGCAGGAAAAAGAAAATACATTAGCACTATCTGAACATATTGAAGATGTGAAAGATTATATTGAAGAACAAAAACAAACAATTTTTATACAAAAACAAGCAATAGAACAATCGAAACAAAAAACAGAATCTGTTCTAAGCAGAGTTCTTCCTTATGAAGTTGCAATACAATTAAAAAATAAAGGTTACTCAAAACCCCGACATTATAAAAGAGCCAGCGTATTATTTGCTAACTTTAAAAATTTCTCAACCTACAGGAATGATTTCTCATCAGATGATATGATAAATTATCTTCACCAAACATACTCTAGTTTTGATGAAATTATTGAAAAACACTTTGTTGAAAAAATAAAAACAAATGCAGGTTTATATATATGTGCAGGTGGGGTTCCTCTTAGAAACAAAAGTAATCCTATTGATGTTATACTTGTTGGTTTAAAAATGAAAAAAAATATTGCAAATTTTAACGAATTAAATAAAAAACAAGATAAAAACATACTTGATGTAAGTATTGGAATTAATACCGGAGAAATTATTGCCGGAATAGTAGGAAAAAACAAACTAGCTTACGACATCTGGGGCGATGCTGTTAATATTACCAAACAAATTGAAGAAAAAACCAATATTAACGAAATTAATATTTCAGCTTCTACATATGAATATGTGAAAGACTATTTCGATTGTGAGTATAATTGTAATTTTAATTCAATTAATGGACATCTAATTGACATGTATCTGGTTAAAAGAATTAAACCTGAATTTTCTTTCGACAAATTTGGAACAGTTGCTAATTTAACTTTTAATAAAATTTTGTCAAGAATTTAAAATTATTATTACTACATATTTTTTTATTTTCTTACAATTAACTTTCATAAATTTGCAAATAATTTTATCAATCATAAATAAACATATTTACTATTATGATAAAAAACACTCTCATTATTATTCTCTTCCTTTTCTCAAGCTCTGCTTTCTCACAAAAAAAATGTAAATATGAAAAAAATGAGATTGATGCTCTCACCGAATTAAGAATAATACGTACAATCCCTGTCTCTATATGCAGAGTTAACGGACAACCTTTTTATTTTAAAGCACAAGCAATTGGAAACAGAAAATATTTGAAATTAAAATATTTTAGATATAATAACTTTAAAATTAAAGATAATTCTGAATTAATCTTTACTCTCCCTAATTACAAAACAGTTACCTTAACACCTCGAAAAATAAAAAAAGATACTACAAAAGAACAAGAATCAAATTTTATGTCTGTTTCTTCTATGATTATTTATCGTTTAACCGACGAACAATACAATACATTAGTAAAATATCCTGTAACAAACGTTAAATATTTTATTGATATTGGTTTTATTAACAAAGCAATAAAAGAAAACAAACAAAATAAAATTCAAGAAATCTTAAAATGCGTTAAATAAAGATTTTTAAATAATCAATAAATTCCGTATTTTTAATAAAAAAATAAGTCATACAATAATAAAAAATTAATATTATGTCAGATAAAATCTTAGAAAATGTAAAAGCCGGAGTAATAACCGGAGAAGATGTTCAAAAAGTTTTCGAAATAGCTAAAAGAAACAATTTTGCATTACCTGCTGTAAATGTTATAGGCTCAAATTCGATTAATGCAGCTCTTGAAGTAGCAAGAGAAGTAAATTCTCCAATAATAATTCAATTCTCAAATGGAGGTGCAAGTTTTAATGCAGGTAAAGGATTATCAAACGACTCCCAAAAAGCATCTATACTTGGATCAATAGCAGGTGCAAAGCACATACATTTATTAGCCGAGCATTATGGTGTTCCTGTGATACTTCATACAGACCATTGTAAAAAATCTTTATTGCCATGGATTGATGGTTTATTAGATGCAGGAGAAGAACATTACAAGCAATATGGGAAACCTTTATTCAGTTCTCACATGCTCGATTTATCTGTTGAATCTCTTGAAGAAAACATTGAGATTAGTAAGAAATATCTCGAAAGAATGAGTAAAATAGATATGACACTTGAAATTGAATTAGGTTGCACAGGTGGAGAAGAAGATGGTGTTGATAATACTGATATTGATAACGCAAAACTTTACACGCAACCTGAAGACGTTTGTTTAGCATACGAAGAATTAGGAAAAATAAGTAAGCGATTTACTATTGCTGCATCGTTTGGTAATGTTCACGGTGTTTACAAACCCGGAAATGTAAAATTAACTCCAAAAATATTAGATAATTCACAAAAATATATCGAGAAAAAACATAATACCGGTAAAAACCCTGTTGATTTCGTTTTTCACGGTGGTTCCGGCTCTGACATGAACGATATAAGAGAAGCTATTAGCTATGGAGTTATTAAAATGAATATTGATACCGACACTCAATGGGCTACTTGGAAAGGGGTTATGGATTATTACAAAAAAAATAAAAATTATTTGCAAGGACAAATAGGCAACCCCGAAGGAGAAAGCATTCCAAACAAAAAATATTATGATCCTCGTAAGTGGTTACGAGCAGGTGAAATCTCAATGGTTGACAGGCTTAAAATAGCTTTTGAAGATTTGAATGCAATTGATAGAAATTAATTAACAAAAAGAACCTTAATGAAATCCATTAAGGTTCTTTTTGTTAAAATAAATAATCTTCAAAAAAATAATTGATTTGTTTCTTTTACTAAGCTATTCTTTATCAAATTATTTTTTGTTGCTTTTTATTGTTTTTTCGATTTTTGAACATGTCTAAATTTTATATAGTATTATTATTTTTATTTTTTCTACATAAGATTGTATTTGCTCAACAGGATACAAGCTCAAAATATATTGAATTATTTGATATGGATTTAGAAGAATTGAGTAATATTAAAATTACTACTTCTACAAAAACAACTGAAAAAATTAGAGAAGCTCCATCAATTATTCGTGTAATTACAAGCAAAAATATTCGTGACTATGGCTATAAGAGCGTTGGAGAAGCTTTATGTCAGATACCCGATTTTTCTGTAATTAACGATTATTTATCTCCTAATATTAGTGTTCGTGGCATTAATGGAGGTATGCGCGCATGGAGTAAAATTATAAAGGTAATGATTGACGGTCAGCCTGTTTCATTTCGCTCTTCAACTGCAAATTTTCTTGGTCGTGAATTTATTCCTATTAATCTTATTGATCGAATTGAAGTCATAACTGGACCCGGTTCAGCCTTATATGGAGCTAATGCTTTTCTTGGTGTTGTAAATATTATAACAATAAAAGGTAAAGATATTAATGGTGGTTGTGCATCTGCCGAAGGTAATTTAATAAATAATAATATAGGAGATGAAACAAGCATTGTATATGGTAAAAAATATAAGCATATTGATTTTGTTATCGGCGCATCTCGTTCAAGAATTAACTCATCCGGTTTGCAAATTCCTGAAAGTTCACCATATTACTCAATCTTTCGAGGACAAGAAAGTACGAATAATATATCTCAACCAAAAAATTTTTATGGTAAATTTATTTTTGATAATAAAAAAATTGGAACTTTTACATTAAATGGAAATTATCAATATCTTGACGGTTATGCTGAGTTTCAAGACTGGAGTATATTAACCGGTGAGAACAGATATTCTGTCTATAACTCTTTTTTTAAAACTCAATTTGATAAAAATATTTCTAAAAAAATTTCCGGTTCTATTTTTTTAGCTTTTAGTAAAGGGGGACCAAACAAAAACGACCATCTTGACTATGGCTCGCCCGACTATTGGCGAAAACGAAAATTTGGTTACAAAGGAATTGATGCTGGAATTGAAATAAAACAAAATATTAATAAAAAAATAAATTTAACTTATGGTTTAGATTATAATATTGATAATGAAAATCTTCAAACACTTTGGTCTGTAAATAAGTTAACAAATGAAAAAACTCTTTTTGGTCAAGTATTTGGTGATACTATTTTTTCAAATTTAGGAGTATATCTACAATCAAGATACAATCCAATCTCAAAAATTAATTTAATTGCAGGATTAAGATTCGATAATCATAATATATATGGTAATGTAATAAATTATAGAATTGGCTCCGTTTTTCAATTACCCAACAACAGATATTTTAAATTGCTTTATGGCACATCATTTAAAGCTCCAGCAGCCGAACAATTATATACAAGTAACTTAATTGCAGGAGGTGTTTACGGCAACCCTGATCTTCTTCCTGAAAAAGCCAAGACAGGAGAAGTTTTATTTTCTGTGATTAATAAAAAAAATATTACCATTATTCTAAATTCATTTTATAGTGTGATTGATGATAAAGTTGAAATTGGTCAAGTTGTTGGGCACTCTGCTCCAATTAACGCAAGCAAAATTAATTCTTATGGTCTTGAAGGTGAATTACAATGGAAAATTGATAATCTTTCGGGTTATTCAAATGTTTCTTATCAACATACTGAAAAAGATGACGATAATTTAACTAATGATGAAAATAGAATCTCGTTAACACCCGAATTAATTATTTCAAACAACTTTTATTATTCTATACCAAATTATCATTTAGCATTTGCAATCTCTCATAAATATATTGATAATTGCAAAGCCTCTGAATTAAACATCATTTACAAAGGCGAAATTTATTACCTCGATTCTTATAATAAGATTGACCTAAACATATCTACTGTTAACTTAAAATTAATTAATAAAAAAGAAACTGTCTTTTCTGCAAAAATTAACAACTTATTTAACACAGAATATGCTATGCCGGGATTTAGAGGTATTGATATTCCATCACTTGGGAGAAATTATAGTTTAAAAATTGTTCAAATGTTTTAAAAATAACTAACTATTTAAAATGAAAAGGAATTTCTTTCTTGCTTTAGTATTAATCTTGTTCTCATTATTTATAATGGGAACAAGTTGTAATAAAAATAATCCTCCCGAAAAAGAATATATTAATATTGGATTGTTACTTCCTCTAACCGGCGATTTAGGTGGTGATGACCAATACATGGGAAATGCAGCTCGTCTGGCAGTTTCAGAGATTAATGATGCAGGTGGATTGTTCGATAAAGAGATTAAATTAATTTATAAAGATAGTGGAACAGATTCTGCAAAATCGGCAACTGCAGCAATAAAAATTATTGCCGAAAAAAATATTATTGCAATTATTGGAGGTGACGCTAGCTCAGAAGCACTTGCCATAGCTCCAATTGCTATTAGTAATAATATTGTACAAATAGCTCCTGGAGCTACTTCTCCTGAATATTCTTCTCTTGATGATAATAATTATTGCTGGAGAACCCCTCCTTCTGACGCATTTCAGGGAAAAGCATTGGCTAAATATCTGAAAACCAGATACACAACTGCCGGAATTATCTATGTTGATAATAGTTATGGTAAAGGTTTGAAAAATTCTTTTAAAAATGAATTTGAATGTCGTAGTCGCGAAGTTTTAACTGAAATTGCTTTCCCCGAAAATCCCGGAGTTGAATATTCATTTAAAACCTTAATAGATTCTGTGCTTTCCTTCAATCCTGATGTGGTTTTTGTGATTGCTTACTATAAAAGTGGTGCGACAATTATTAACACTCTAACTACTGAAGGTCATTCAACAGAAAATTGGTATGCTTCTGAAGCATTAAAAAACAATGATTTTATTACAGAATCAGGCAATTCTGCTAATGGATTAAGAGGTGTATCACCTTTAATATCAAGAGGAAAGAGTGCCAATTTTTTTAAACTAAATTTCATAAATAAATATGGGGAGCAAACTTTTGATGCATTATGGGGTGGATATACTTACGATGCAATGGCTTTATTAGGATTAGCCATAAAAAAAGCAGAAGAAACTACTCCAAATTCTATTAAAAATGCTTTGAGCGAAATATCAAATCCTCCAGGGGATACAATATACGCCGGGGAGTGGGAAAAAGCTTTTAATATTATAGATAAAGGTGGAGATATTAATTACCAGGGCGCGTCAGGCAATATTGATTTTGACGAAAATGGTGATGTAACCGATACGAAATTTGAAATTTGGGAAATTCAAAACGGCGAGTATTTTCATATTGAAGATATTAAATAAAAAATAATGTTTATTTCAAAAGCATCATTATCTCTTACCTCTAATTATATTTTATTGTTTTACTTGGACTAATTTTCGAAATTATCATTGATGGTATTATCAGCATGAAAAATGTTGCAACAAGACTGCCAATATTCAATAAAATGATACTCAATACATTTAAATTTATTGGGACTTGTGATAAATAATACGATGCTTCATCTAATTTAATAATTCCAAAATATTTCTGAATTAAACATAAAAAAATTCCAATTACATTACCCCAAAACAAACCTTTAACAGTTAAAAAAGATGCTTGGTATAAAAATATTTTTCTAATGCTCCAATTTTCTGCACCCAAGCTTTTCAGTACCCCAATCATGTTTGTTCTTTCTAGAATTATAATTAATAAACTCGACACCATATTAAATCCTGCCACCAACAGCATCAATATTAATATTACCCAAACATTAACATTTTGTATTTCTAACCAGTCAAAAATTTGAGGATATTTATCTTTTATTGTCGTGATTTTTAGTTTACTCCCATCTTTATTAAAATTATAACCTGCAACATTAAAAACCTCATCCGACATTTTGTCTAATTCATCATAATTATCAATTAAAATTTCAAAACCCGATATTTGATTATTTGTCCATTTATTTAGTTTCTGTATATGTGCAATATCAACAATTACAAATAATTTGTCAAACTCAGCTATGCTTGTTTTATAAATACCAGATATTTTAAATCTTCGCATTCGCGGAGGTTGCTGAATAAAAAATATTGATATCTTATCACCTACTTTCAACTTAAGCATTGAAGCTATTGTTTTTGATATCACAATATTGTTGTTTTTTGCAGAATCGCTTACATCAAAATGTTTTCCTTCAACCATATTCTTATCAAAAAACGACCAGTCAAAATCAGAGCCAATGCCTTTTAAAACAACCGCTTGCAATTCATCCTTGGTTTTAAGAATCCCTGATTTTGTTGCAAAAATTTGTATGTGTCTTATGCCTTCTACAGTATCTAATGAAGGATAAAAATTTTGATTTTTGTTAAT
>QMPG01000022.1 GCA_003648455.1 Bacteroidota bacterium | reverse complement strand
CGATGGATAGTGGAAAGTAAAGCGGGAAACCCCGCATTAGAAGTACCCAAATTTGGGGTTTTAAAAACACCAAATTTGTTGGTAATTCTTAAGCGTAGAAAAATTATGAATTTTTCGGGTTAATACATAATTGTTATGAAAAAATTATTTCTATTTTCAGTAGTTCTTTTAACAATAATCACATCTTGCACAACAGTAGCATTTGAAACTCCACAACCAAAAAATTCTGATGAATTATCTGAATTTCCACAAGAACTTATAGGAATTTACATTGATAAAGATAGCGATACTCTTACTATAAAGAAAAATTCTTTTAAATATGGAAATAAAAAAACTACTGCGTTTCACATGGAAGAAAAACTAACTCCCAATAAAATAATTTTAAAAAAATGTGAAGATTCTTTTGTTATTAACCTAAGAGATACTAGCAGCAATATATGGAATGTTTTTATATTTAAAAAGAATAAAAAAAATATACTTGTTTACTACATTGACCTTGGAAAAGATAATAAAGAGGAAATAATTAATAATTTAAAAGATATCACAACTGCAAAAGAAATAAAAAACAAAAAGGGTGAAATAGAAAAATATATCATAAATCCAACAAAGAAAGAATTTAAGCTATTGATTGACAGCAAAATATTTTCAAAAGTTAATGAATTTAAACAGCTTTACTAATTTGATTTCTATTATTATTCTTTCAAAGACTAAAATAAAGATTTTGCGATAATTCATAAATTGAATTAAAAACAATTTCTTTTCCTTCTAGCATCCATTTTGTGTTTTGATTATCAGTTTTGATAACTATTTTATTGCTCACACTTTTGTTACGGTTAACAATAAACCCCATTCGTTCAAGTGCTTTTTTTGTCCAAAAAAAGTAAATTCCCTCTCCTATTAAGCCTATATGATTGTTAGTGTGATTAATAGTTTTGAACTCACCTGTATTAATATTAAAATTAAGGTTTGTGTTTTCAAAAATTTCAGAAAATATATTGTTTAAAATCAAATCTTCGGGAGCACCTTCAATAATAGAGTTATCAAACATCAACCACATTTTATCACATTGGCTCATAGCAATATCAATATCGTGTGACGAAAAGATAATAGTTTTGTTTTTAGTTTTTGTTAAATGATTAAGCAGGTGAACTATTTCATATTTATTAGGCATATCAAGAAATGCTGTTGGTTCATCAAGAATAATAATATCAGTATCCTGAGCCAATGTGCGAGCAATCATAACACGCTGTCGTTCTCCGTCGCTTATCTCATTTAGATACTTTTGTGCAAAAGCATCCATCTTAACTAAGGCAAGTGCTTCGCGAACAAGCTCAACATCTTTATTTGTCAATTTACCAATCCAGTTAGTATACGGGAATCTGCCAAGGGCAACGAAATCGAAAACTTTCATATACCCTACATTTATTGCTTCGGTAGATACAAAACTTATTCTTTTTGCAAGATCATTTTGCGAATATTGACTAATCTCTTTGTTGAAAATTTCAATATTTCCATTAAGTGATTTTTGCAGATTACAAATTGTTCGAAGCAAAGTACTTTTGCCAATGCCATTCTTACCAATTAATGCAGTTAACTCACCTTTAAACGAAGATAGATTTATATCGGCATGAATGGTTTTATTTTTTTTTTTTGAAAAAATATAACCAACATCAAGATCTGTAATATTAATAATATTATCTCGTTTTATTTTCATGCATTTTAAAATTTCGAACATACAAAAATATAAAATTATTTATATTGTATTGACTTTACTTATTGTGAATTTTATTATTTTTGTATTTAAATGCTAAAAATATATTAAATATGAAATATTATAAATTTTTCTTCCTTACCTCTTTTTTATCAATATTAATAATAATGACGAGTTGTGCAACAATAATGACAGGCACAAAGCAAGATATAGTAATAAAAAGTTCTCCGTCTGGGGCTGTAGTTAAATTGAACAATAACAATATTGGCATTACACCAATAACAACCAGATTATCAAGAAATATTACGAACCAGACAATTAGAATCGAATTAGATGGCTACAAGCCTTATGAAGTAAATATTGCACGAAAATTTAATGCTTGGTATATTGGAAATATTATTTTTGGACAAATTATTGGATTAATTATTGATGCTGCCGACGGAGCAATGTATAAACTAACTCCTACTCAAATTGACGCAATATTATCAAAAGGTGTTAACTATGAAGAAGGTATTGGGTATTTTAAAAAAAATAACAATATAATTATTGCAGTAACTTTAACTCCGGATAAAAACTGGGAAAAAATTGGTAATTTAGAAAAGTTATAAGTTCTAAAAATAATTATTTAATTAAACTTCCAGTTTTCCCAAACATCTTTCACATCAGGACTAACATTGGTTTGTGGTGTTTGTTCTTTATTGTTAATTAAAACAGATTCTAATTTAATTTTATGGTTTAAGAAATCAGCTAATTCTTTATAAGAAATATTTCCTTTTGTTTCTTGAAGTTTTTTCAGCAAATAATAAGTAAACAAACCGTGTTGTTTTTCTTTAAGAGTAGCTGAAGATTCATTGCCTGAACTTGAAGTAAAAACAACTAAATTACCAAAAAGGGCATTCTCTTTAGGTCTTATTTTCACTCCTCTCATTGCAATTAATCCTTGATTACGTGCTCCTCCGGAGAAACAAGCATCTAAAAAAACAGTAACTTTTTTATTTGGGAACTCTAACAGTTTTTTATATACATCGTCAATTTTAATACCACTTGTGACATTGCTGCCACTAATATCAACCGGCATAATATATGCTTCTTTTGTTATTTCGTCGGGTAAACCGTGACCTGCATAATAAAAAATCAGTTCTGCTTCACCTTCACTTATCTCTGATAATTTATTTAGTTTTGATATACCCTGCATCATTTGTCCATATGTAGCGTTTGTAATAAGAATAACATTTTTTTGGGGAACACCGAGAGTTTTAACTACATATTCCTTAAAAATTTTCGCATCATTAGCTGCAAAATCAACATTAACTTCGTTGTCTAAATCTATTTGAAAAGAGCTATAATCCTCATTACCAATAATTAACGCAAAAGTATTTGATTTAACAGAATTATTAATCGGAATATTAACATCTACATCAGCTACCACAGCAACACTTGCCTCATTATCTGTTCTAATTACATTATTTTCTTTTGCAACCAATAATTTATTGTCTTCAGCAATAACCCTATGAAATTTCTGAACCCTATTACTCCTTTTTGAATGAATTATTAAATTTTCATTCTCAACATTAATAACAACATTATTCCATAAAAGCAAATCACCTTCTTTATTATTAAGTCTGTCTTGAGCTGAATACGACTCATTGCCAATCTGATTAATATTCCTGATTTTTATTTGATTATTGTGAAACTTGCCTCTCTCTAATTGAAACCCAATTCTTTTAATAACAGCGACATCGCCTTCGAAAGAATAAATTGAACCATCGTTAACTCTTTTCCATTCTCCAAGTAATTTTTTTGGAACTATATTCTGAATCTGTAAGGCTTCTTTTTTGTTGATTCTTCTTAATGAAGTTAAAACTTTCCCTGTTACATCATCAATAATATTTGCCACATTATTACGTTTAACTATACGTATTTTTTGCCATCCCAATAAATTACCATCATAAGTATTGACTCTTCTATATCCTCGAATTATTCCATTTTCTACGACAATATTTTTTATTTTTAGATCCCCAATTTTAAAGTTACCCCTTTTTAAAACTCTTCCTACTTTAACTAATATTGCTTGATTGTTTTTAACTTCATAAATACTATTATCTTCTCGTTGCCAATAACCTACGTAATTTTCTTGCGAAAAAATGCTGTTAATGGCAAATATTGTAATAATTAATAAAAAAAAGTTTTTCATATTAATGATAATTTATTTATGGATTCAGCATAAAAAACTTCAAAGTTCACAACTCTTAAAACACTATTCTTCTTTTTTAGAATATACTATTTTCACATCAGAGCTATAAGAGTTTAAAAAAATACGCAATAAAATTAATAAAAAAATAGGGTTTAGCAAGACTAAACCCTATAATATATTATACATAAAATGATTTACTTCATTTCTTCAACAATCTCCATACCTCTGTTAATAGCCTCTAAATTAAGAGGAATTAATTTATGATGTCGTTCGGGTAAAGATTTTTCCAAACCTTTTTCAACATTTTCCATTTTAACAATAGGTTTAAGCTTAAGGAAACCACCTAAAACAATCATGTTAAATATTTTAGCATTTCCCATTTTAGCAGCCTCTTCGGTACCTTCAACTTTAAAAACTTTAATGTCTTTACGAGTTGGAGGGTGAGATATACCATTTGGATCATACAACAAAATACCACCGGGTTTAACACAACTTTCAAATTTATCTAATGATTGTTGGTTAAGAATAATTGCTGTATCATATTGGTTGAGAATTGGCGAACTAATTCTGTTATCGCTAACAATAACAGTAACGTTAGCAGTACCACCTCTCATTTCGGGACCGTATGATGGAAACCAAGATACTTCCTGATTTTGCATAACTCCTGAATAAGCAAGAATTTTACCCATTGAAAGGACACCTTGACCACCAAATCCGGCTATAATAATTTCTTCTGTCATAATTTTTAAATTTTAAATTATTCAATAAATTTTTTATAATCATCAGGATTATCTCTTTCAGCATCCTTTAAATCACCTTGTTCAAAGAATTTAAACATGTGG
Source organism: Bacteroidota bacterium (assembly GCA_003648455.1). The sequence continues at coordinate 14,646 of QMPG01000022.1, read as the reverse complement.
TCTGCCATCCAATTATTAGCTTCAACAGGAGATACTTTCCAACCTGAATTACAAGTAGAAGTAACTTCAACAAAAGAAGTACCAATTTTCTTTTCTTGATTTTCGAAAGCTTTTCTAATAGCTTTTTTACATTTCCGAACAGTTGCCGGAGTGTGAACAGATTGACGAGTTACATAACACGTTCCGGGTAATTGAGCAACAAGCTCAGTCATTTTTAACGGATAACCATTTAAGTCAATATCTCGACCATATGGAGAAGTAGCAGTTTTCATACCTACCAATGTTGTAGGAGCCATTTGCCCACCAGTCATACCATAAATTGCGTTATTAATAAAAATAACAGTAATATTTTCGCCTCTGTTGCAAGCATGTAAAATTTCAGCCGCTCCAATTGAAGCTAAATCTCCATCACCTTGATAAGTAAATACATATTTATCAGGCATTAAACGTTTTGTAGCAGTAGCTAATGCAGGAGCTCTACCATGAGCAGCTTCTTGCCAATCAATATCAATATAGTTATAAGCAAAAACAGAACATCCAACAGGAGAAACGCCTATTGTTTTATTTTGAATGCCCATTTCTTCAATAACTTCTGCTACTAATTTATGAACTACACCGTGGCTACAGCCAGGGCAATAGTGCATTTCATTATCTGTAAGAACTTTAGATTTTTTATAAACTATGTTCTCGTCTTTTATAATATCTATATCTGCCATTTTATTTTCCTCCTATAATTTTTTGTTCCAAAGCCTCTACAATTTCGTCAGGAGTTGGAATAATACCACCAAGACGACCAAAATGTTCAACAGGAATTTTACCGTTAACAGCAAGTCTAACGTCATAAACCATTTGACCTGCACTCATTTCAACAGATAGCATCCCCTTAACTCTATCAGCTAATTTAGCAATAGGTTTTTTTGGAAACGGGAAAAGAGTAATTGGTCGTAATAAACCAACTTTAATTCCTTTCTCCCGAGCTATTTCGATTGATTTTTGACAAATACGAGAAGACGATCCATAAGCTACGAATATATAATCAGCATCATCGCATTGAATTTCTTCATATCGTACTTCTTCTTCTTCCATTTTTCTATATTTAGCCTGAATACGATGGTTAATTTCTTCCATCCTTTCAGAATCTAATTCTAAAGAAGTAATAATGTTCTGTTTTCTATCATCAGTTTTGCCTGTTGTAGCCCAAGAGCCTGAAATTTTTTGAATTTCTTCATCAGTCCATCGAGGTTTAATGTCAGATAATTCAACTTTTTCCATCATTTGACCAATAGCTCCATCAGAAAGAATCATAGCAGGATTTCGGTATTTGAAAGCAAGTTCAAAACCAAGATCAACAAAGTCGTTCATTTCCTGAACAGAAGCAGGGGCAAGTACAATTAAATTATAATCGCCATGGCCACCACCTTTACAAGCTTGGAAATAATCTGATTGAGCAGGTTGAATAGTACCGAGACCGGGACCTCCTCTAACAACATTTACAAGCAAACAAGGGAGCTCAGCACCTGCAATATAAGAAATACCTTCTAGCATTAAACTAACTCCGGGGCTTGAAGAAGAAGTCATAACTTTTTTCCCACATGAAGCACCGCCATATACCATATTTATTGAAGCAACTTCACTTTCTGCTTGCAAAACAACCATTCCTGTGGTTTCCCACGGTTTTTCAAACGTTAAAGTTTCCATTACTTCAGACTGAGGTGTAATTGGGTATCCAAAATAGCCGTCACAACCACAACGAATTGCAGCATGAGCTATCACCTCATTACCTTTCATTAATTTTAATTCACCCATATTTTTGAATATTTTTAATTAATTGAAAAAATTAGATTTTTACTCGATAAACAGTAATTATACTGTCAGGACATACTTCTGCACAATTAGCGCATCCAATGCAAGCATCGGGATTTGCCATGTATGCAAAATTATAGCCTTTACCATTTACCTCTTTGGCAAGGGCAATGACATCTTGCGGACATGCTACTACGCACAGACCGCAACCTTTACATTTTTCCTTGTCAACTACGATTGAACCTTTAATTTTAGCCATATTTTATTTGATTTTTGTAATTATAAAATAAAATTTTATTAATATATATTATCCATCAGAACATTTAAAATTCTAAAAATTGATTTATATTTATTAAACCATAATATTTACAAATTGTTGTGTAACACACATCAATACTTATGGTCTTCGTGAAATTTTTTAAGTCTATATTCCAAATCGCTAAATTGACTTCGTTGTGTTTGTGATACACAAGCTCTTAAGCCTTGTTTGTCGCTTCCACAATTATCAAGAGTAATAGCACTAATTCCATAATATAATAACTCTTCTAACAACTCTCCACTTGTCATACCGGGATATTCAATAGTAAAATAAAATCCATCACCAACAGGTTTATCAATATCTGTATCGTAAACAATGTTGAAGCCATTATCAAGAAACATTTTTTTCATAATTTTTGCTCGCTCGCCATATTCTTTTACGTCTTCGATAAAATTAAATTTACCTTCGTTAGCAGCTTTAAACATTGCAGCTAAGGCATATTGTGCTGAATGAGAAGCTCCTGAAGTTAACGAATATAACACACGTAAAACAATAACGTAACCAAATTCGTCGGCTCCATAAACTGGTTGTAATTCTGGATATTTTCGATGATAAATTTTATCTGACATACATAACATTGCCATACGCTGTCCGGCATAGCTAAATACTTTTGAGCTTGATATTAAAAGCACATAGTTGTCGGTATATTTAGCAACAGTAGGTTGATAAGGCGGTTTCCCGGGTACAGACATATCTGTACGAAAATCCATAGCAAAATAAGCTAAATCTTCGACAATTAGTACATCGTATTTATTTGCTAACTCACCAATAATTTTTAATTCTTGTTCGGTTAAACAAACCCATGTTGGATTATTAGGATTTGAATAAATTATTGAATGAATATTACCTTGCTTCAAAAAAGATTCGAGCTTATCTTTTAATTTCTCACCACGAAAATTGTAAATATCGAAGGATGTATATTTTTGACCTAAAACCTTAAATTGTTGTTTTTGAACAGGAAAACCGGGGTCAATAAAAAGAGCTGTATCTCTTTCTTTATTGCATTTATTAGCTACCATAAAAACGGCATAACCACCTTGCATTGAACCAACAGTAGGGACGCAACCTTCAGGGCTAATATCAATATCCATAAAATTTTTAACAAATTTTGATGCTTCCTGTTTCAACTCGGTTACTCCGTCAAGCATTGGGTAATCGGCGGCAACACCTCTACGAAGTGCTTCAATTTCAGCTTCTACACCAATTTGAGAAGGTTTCAATCCGGGTACTCCCATTTCCATACGGATATATTTATCGCCCGTTTCGGCTTGAATTTTATTTACCAAAGCCACTATTTCACGTATTGTAGCTTTACCCATATTTTTTAATCCGCTTTCAATTATTTTGTTTTTTACAACATCTGAATTTATTGGAGTATTTCTCATTATTTTATTTTTAATCATAGATTAATTTAATATTAGAAACAAATCAAATATTAACAAATAAAAAATATTATTTATATATCACTTACAGTTAATATATTATAGAATAATTAAATGTAAATCAAAAAAAAAATCTTAAGTTTGATTTGTTACAATATTACGGAAAATAAAAGACCTAAAAAAAAAAATACATATTTTTTAAAACAGGTATTTATTTTTTTTTTGTAACCAAGTTTAAAATATTTGCGTCAAATGCAATGAAACAAATTATTAATTTAAATTTATTATTATGTTAGCAGGAATATTAGTACCAATTGCATTTTTTGCGTCAATTGTAGGAATTTTTTACTTTTTCTATACAACAAGGCACAAAGAACGTATGTCGTTAATTGAAAATGATAAAGATGCAACAATCTTTATTAAGGCTAAAAAGAATGGTGGTGAAAAAAAATCAAAGACTAATTACACTCTAAAAATTGGTCTATTACTTATTGGCTTAGGTATTGGTGTAATTTTGGGAAATATTGTAGCCCAATATTCTCTATTGGAAGAACCAACATCTTACATTTCAATGATTCTTATTTTTGGTGGTCTTGGTTTAATTTCGTATTATTTAATTGAGAAGAAAAATAAAGATAAGAAATAAATGATAGACCATTACTTATCGAAAGTAATAGACGGCGATGTTTCAGCATATTCTTATATTGTTAATCAATATAAGAATATGGCTTTTTCAATTGCATTGAGGGTTGTAAACAATCGTGAAGATGCTGAAGAAGTTACACAAGATGCTTTTTTAAAAGCATATAATTCATTAAAAAAATTTAATCATAAATCAAAATTTTCAACTTGGTTATATAAAATTGTTTATAATACTGCAATTTCAAAAATTAGAGAAAACAAAAAAAAATCGAGAGTAAATCAATTTGCTGATGGAAATATTGAAAATATAAATATTGAAGACATTGAAAATGTTCTGGTAAAATTTGAAGAGGAAAATAAAAAAGAAATTATTGATTTAGCAATTAACAAACTTTCAGAAAATGAAAAATTAATTGTTACTTTGTTTTATTTAGCTGAAAAATCAATTAATGAGATTATTGAGATAACCAATTATACAAGTTCAAATATTAAAGTGATATTGTTTAGGGCAAGAAAAAAATTGTATGAGGAATTAAGAATTAAGAATTACGAATTAAGAATTAAAATTTAAGATTTAAGAATTATAAACAGATGAGCAAAAAACAAATAAATACGACAAGAACTTTACTTAAAAATAATTTGATTGAAGAACCTTCAGTTAATTTTACTGAGGAACTTATGAAAAAAATAACTACTCAGGAAAAAAACAAATCAATTATTTACAATCCGATTATTTCAAAAAAATCATTCAGAATAATCATATTAACTGTTATATCGTTATTAATTGTTTTATTAAGTTTACCTTCATCATATTTCAATTCTCCCTACAACAGTTTATTAGTTAAGTTTTCAAATATTTTCACAAATTTATTCTCAGGTATTGATTTCTCATTTATAAATAAAACTCCAATTATAATTCCAATAACAATAATTTCAGGATGGATATTATTATTTTCAGATATACTGATTAATAAAATTATCAATAAAAAGGTTACTACTGATTAGTGTCTTTAAAAAATTTCGAATCCTTTCCGAAAAATAATTTTTCGTAATTGCTTCTACGCCAAATGGTGCAGAAACAATTCCTATGTATTGATTATCAACAGATTGCTTCTCCGCCAGCTGGCGGATCGCAATGACGGCTATGAAGACTTTTCTGAGTGGATTCAATTTTGCTATTTCGGATTTACAAATTCAAAATAGCGTCAGTTACATTAGCGATGAAAGCTTGTGTTTTCTCACAATAATAAAAATTACAATGGGGATTCCCAAGAGAGCAGTAACTGAATTTATTGGTAAAGTAGTGTTATACCCCGGCATTCGTGAAATAATATCGCTTAACAACATAATTATTGAGCCAATTAGAATTGAACCCGGTATTAAGAAATTATGATTCGTTGTTTTAAATATAATTCGCGTTAAATGAGGCACAGCAATACCAATAAATCCTATTGGTCCACAAAAAGCAGTGATTGTGCCTGCAAGAATGCTTGTGCTTATAAAAACCAAAATTCGTGATAATTTAATATTTACTCCCATACTTTTAGCATAGCTTTCACCTAGAAGCATGGCATTTAAAATTTTGGTAGATGCTAATGAAATTACTAATCCTAATATTACACTTGGTAACAAAATATTTAATTGAGAGCGTGAAACACTGCCGAGACTACCCATTGTCCAAACAATAAAAGCTTTAAGCATTGATTCGTTACTAAAATATTGCAATATACTAACTACTGCAGTAGCTGCACTTCCAAACAAAATTCCAAGAATTAATATTGTCATAATATCTTTAATACGAAACGAAAGAGCTAATATTAAAAACAGAATTAGTCCAGAACCAATACATGCTGAAACAACTACTGCCCAATTACCCATAAAATTGAGTTGATTAGCTGTAAAAAAAGAAGAAAATCCAAGCACAAGTATTGCAACACCCAGACTAGCTCCCGAACTAATACCCAATACATAAGGACCTGCGAGAGGATTACGAAATATTGTTTGCATTTGCAAGCCACTTACCGATAATGCAGCACCGGCAATTATTGCAGTAATAGCTTTGGGTAAACGAAAATCAATTACTATAGTTATCCATTCTTGCCTGCTTGATTCTGATTTTGTTAAAATGTTCAAAATCTCATTTACTGGAATTTTAACAGATCCTAAAACTAAATCTAAAAAAAATAATACAATTAGTAATAATATTAAAATTGTAAAAAATGTTATGTGCTTGCTTTTATTTTTTTTTGTTAGCATTATATTTTTATTTGGTACTTTTTTAATAAATCTTCTTATAATAATATAAATTGTAATCAGAAAAAATATCAGGATGAAAAATATGAATTAAATCTTTTAAAATAATCTGCGGGTTAACTATTCCCGATTCCCAATAATCATTCCCCCCATATTTATTAAAAACAGCATTGTTATTATATACATTTTTATTTGATAATGCATAAAAATTCTTCAATCTGATATCAACATTAATAATGTCGTCAATTTTATTTGCTGTCCCAATATTTATCCAATAATCGGCTTTTTGTGCTTTTGCAAATACAGTTTCAATATCGAGTGCTAAGCTTTCGCGAGATGCATCATCACTAAACAAATAATTTGCCCCGGCATCGTAAAGAAATTGAGCAGCAAAAGATTTCCCGCCAGGAACATACCATGTGTCTTTCCAAGGTAAACCGGTTATTACTGATGGCTTTTGGGTAATTGTATCGGTAATATGTTTAAGTTTATTATATTCATTAACAACAATGTCGAACTTTTTGTTTGCCAAGTCACTCTTATTGTAAAAGGCAGCAATGAATTTTACCCATTCGGCTTTAGCAAGAGGCTCATGTTCGAGATATTCAGCATTAATTATTACCGGTATTCCAAATTCTTTCAATTTATTTATATAACTAACAGATTTATTATCAACACCATAAGTAATAATCAAATCTGGTTTAAGACTGATAATTAATTCATAATTAAGATTTTGGTCATATCCTACTTCTACAATTTTATTTTTTTGATATAACTTATTAACGTTCTTGTTGTTAATAAATTTAATGTTTGAAACCCCTATAATACTGTTTGTTTCATCTATAAAATCGATAAAAGCAATGTGTGTTGTCGATAAGCATACAACTTTTTTCACTGGTGTTTTAATTATCTGAATTTTAGAATATTTCTTTAAAACTTTTTTAGGATTATCTGCCAATACGTATTGATATTGCACATTGCAAGCACCCTGCCATGGATTAAACACTTTAAGAATTCTAAAATTATTATGATAAGTAATACTAAAACCCTTAGCGTATTTCACGCTTGTGCTTACAGTATCGGAAGTTAAATTTTTAGTATTGTCATAATTATCAGAATGATTACTACATGAAAAAAAAACAATTACTATTAAAAAAAATATAAGTTTATGCATATCTATTCTTTTGTTTCTGACAAGAAAATATACCTTGAAATATTTCGTCCATTACGGAAATAATATGTGCCATAAGAGTATTTTACTTCCAGATATTCTTTTGCAACACCACCACGATTCACAATCACTCGTTTAATTTTCTTTTGAGGTTTATTATAATGCTCAACAGTTACACCTTCGGGATATTTGCGTGCCAGATCAGACAAAAACTTTATTTCTCTTTCCTTACCTTTAAAATCAAAATCTTTTTCTCTGCCTGCCTTTGCTTCATCAATTTTTTGTTGTCTTTCTTTTTCTGTAGCAGCAATTTTTTGTTCTTTTTGAAGTTGAATAATTTTATTAATTTTTTCTATCCTATCTTGTGGGTATTTCTGATTTGGTTTAATATTCAAAGCTGTTTTGTATTTTGCTTTTGCTGAAACATAATCTGCTGAATTATAAAACTTATCAGCTTCATTTATTGCATTTTTATAGTCTTGATCAATCATCAATTGTTTCTGTTGTTCATACTTTTTCTGTTCAAGAATTTTTAAAATTTGCGTTAATTGATTTTTTGGATATACTTTATTTGATAATAAACTCAAAGCTTTGTTATACATCAACTTTGCTTGCTCATAATTTTCATTATTAAAATAATTGTCGGCTATTTTTATTATTTTATTATAAGAGGCTATTTTCTCCTTTTTCAAATTATCTAAAATTGTATTTATGTCATTAATTTTAGTTTTAGGATATTGCTCTTTAGGTAGAATACTTATTGCCTGATTATATAAATCTTTAGCAACATTATATTTTTTAGAATTAAAAAATTTGTCGGCATTCGAAATTATTTCATTATACTGTTTTTGTAATTCCCGCCTTGATTTTTTTTCTCTTTGAGCCGAAGCAATAAGTTCAATTAATTCATTAATTTTTTGTTTAGGATAATTTTCGTCGGGTAAAATTTTTAGAGCCTTCTCATATTGCATTTTTGACTGATTATATTCTTTTTCAAAAAATAAATTATCAGCCTCTTTTACAGTCTTGTTATATTCATTTTTCTTATTCTGAACATCTGCAAGAATTATTTTTATTTCACTAACTCTTTGCTTTGGATATTGTTCATTGGGCTTTATTGCCAAAGCTTTTTGATAATATGATAATGATGATTGATAATTTTTATTGTTAAATTCCTGATTAGCACTTTCTATTGCTGATTTATAGGACAAATTTACTGCATTTTGCTGTGTAAGTATTTTATCAATCTTTAGCAACTTACTTTTAGGATATTCTTCTTCAGGTTTAACAGATAAAGCCTTATTATAAAATGACTTAGACTTTTCATATTGCTCTTTTTCAAAAGCAAGATCAGCATTTTTTATTATTTCTTTATATGACTTTTCTTTTTCGTTATATGAAATAAGTATTTTATTTATCTCAATAATTTTATTTTTTGGATATTCTTCATCAGGTTTTAACAATGAAGCATTACTATAATTTTGTTTAGCTTTTTCGTAATATTTTAAATTAAAATTATTATCGGCAAATTGAATTGCTTTATTGTACTTCTCATCAATTGATTTTAGCTTAACTAAAATTTCATTAATACTATCAATTTTATCTTGAGGATATTGTTCGTTGGGTTTATATGATAAAGCCTTTTTATAATTTATTTTAGCATCAGAATATTTTTTATTATTAAAAAATAAATCTGCTTGTTTTATGGCTTCATTATATGCTTTAAGTTTTTGGGCATTATTAGCATCTTTATTTTGCTGGGCAGTAATTATTTTTTCAATTTCTTGTAATTTATAAATTGGATATTGTTCATTTGGTTTTATATCAAGGGCTTTGTTGTATTTATCTTTTGCTTCTAAATAATGCTTCTCACTAAAACTTTTATCGGCATATGCAATATATTCTTTATATGCCTTTTCATTAATAATTTTCTCATCATAATTTGCTTTAATATTACCTAATATTTTATCAATCTCATTAATTTTTGTTTTTGGATAATTTGCTTCAGGAATAAATGAAAGAGCTTTTTTATAATAAGACTTTGCTTGTTTGTAATTTTCAACAAGAAAATTCTTATCGGCCATATTAATTGCTTTATCATAAGATTTTTTTTGAGATTCCTGTTTTGAAATAATTCGTTTAGTCTGTCTTATCATCTCATCAGGATACTCATCGTAAGGATTATAATTTGTTGCCAAATCATACATTTCCAAAGCCTCTTTATATTTCTTTTTGTCAAATAAAGTATCCGCTTTAGCTATTGTTTGTTGATAAGCCTGCTCTTTTAGGTTTTCATATTGATTTAACAAATTTTCAATTTTCTTAAACATTTCTTCGGTATATTCCTCATCAAAATCAAATTCACCATATACTTCGTTATATTTAATTTTTGCAATAGGATTTTCTAATATTGAAATATCAAGTCCTTCAACCATTGGAAACAAATCAATAGAAAAGCGATAAGTCCAAATTCCTATTTCATCTTTAGGTAATACAGTAATGAAACTTACTTTTTTAGAAACAAGTCCTTTCTTAACAAATTTTACTATATAATTTCTATTTAGATCAAGTTTAAAATCAAATTTTCCACTCTCATCTGTAGTAATTGTTTTAACTTTAACAAAGTTTCGGTATATTTCAATTTTTGCATTTTTAATAACTCTTCTATCAGACTTGGCAGTTCCCTTAACTTCGAGATAACCTTTTTCCTCTTGTGAAAAAAGATTAAATGCAATAAAAAAAGTTAAACTCAATATGATTAATATTTTTTTTATCAAAAACACTGATTTTTATCGTTATTAAAGATTAAGTCTTGCTTACTAAACAAATTTTAAATTTATAAAAATTTAAACATAATTAAAAGTCTATTATTATAATATCTGATTTAGACATAAGCAATAACTAATTTTCATTTTCTTCTTTTGTTTGCGCAATTTTTTCGATAACAACAATTGTTAAAAATCCAACAATTAACAGAATAAACGCAGCTGTTAAGTGAGGGTCGTTGTTTGTCATATCTAAATAATGATTTGGAAGAATATTTTTTTGTAAAAGAGGTTTAACAATACCATGTTTATCAATATAAGTTGAGATAACTTTTTTCCATGGCCACAAAATGCTTAATGAACCCAGAATAAAACCTGTTAACAATGCAATGGTTTGATTTCGAAATTTTTTATAAATCCATGAAAGAAGATAAGAAAAAGCTAATAATCCAAATCCTGCACCAATAACAACCGGTAATAAAACAAGCAAATCTAAATTTGTAACAGAGTCTATCATTACAAGTCGATAGTTTCCCAATAATATTAATATAAAAGAACCTGACAGTCCGGGTAATATCATGCTACATGCAGCAACTATACCACAAATAAAAAGATAAATCAGGGAATCGTTTTCTTTTGCAGGGTTTAGCACTGAAATTAATATTGCAATTGCTGTACCTAAAATAAAAAAAACAATAGTTGAGAAAGACCATTTGTTAATAGTTTTCCCAACAAAATATACAGAAGCAAGAATTAACCCAAAAAAATAAGCCCAAACATGAATAGGGTAATTACTGAATAGAAATGACAAAATTTTTGCTAAAGAAAAAATACTAATCACAGCACCAAGAAAGACTGAAATTAAAAAATACAAATCAGTGTATCTTGTAAATTCTTTAAATTTTCCTTTAAACAGCAAACTAAAGGCCGTGATATTAAATGATTTAATTGCATCTATTATTCGCTGAAATATTCCTGTTATTAATGCAATAGTACCTCCCGAAACTCCCGGAATAACATTAGCAGCACCCATTGCCAGACCTTTAGTAAAATTTATAAAATATTTTTTCATTTTTTTTAATTGATAATTAGTTGTTTGTATTGTTGATAGTCGCTGATTAACATTGCATTAAACTCTAAACGTTAAACTTTTAGCTTACGTATAATATTAAAAATGCCGTTAAAATTAATCAACGGCACTAATTTAAATCTATTTCTGTTTAAATGCTTCTTTTTTACAAGAAATTTATTTAAAAGGTTTCCATAATTGGTCTCTGTAAGATTCTCTGTCATAATTTTCACAATCGTCAACAGACTTAATCTTTTTAGTTGTGTAAATCATTTCTTTCATAAAGTCGGGAGCTCTTCTCACACCTTCACCAATATTAATCATTACTCTGTCGCCATTGTTAATATAGCCATTTTTCAACGAATCGAAAAAACCGCCAACAGCAACTGCAGCAGCAGGTCCCATTCTAACTGTAGTTTCAAAAGCGACCAAACGAGAAATGTCAACTAATTTATCTTCATCATACTCAATAATTTCGCCACCACTATCTTTCACAATTTTAGAAATAATAGGATAAGTAGCGGGATTACCGGTTGCAAGAGTTGGTACTTTTGATTTTGGATTATCATAAATTGGATAATCTTGTTCCCAACCTTCAGGAAAATTATTTGCTTTTGCTTTTTGCCATGCTTCAGTCATTGGTGCACAACGGCTTGGTTGAACTAATATGTAACGAGGAGACTGTTTAATTATTCCTAATTCTTTAACATCGTCGAAAGCTTTATTAATAGCAATTGGACCTGTTCCACCGCTAAGAGCCTGAATATATACATTTGGAACTTCACCTAATATCCGTAACCATTCAAAAAGCATAACTTTTTTCGATTCTACTCTCATAGGATCGGTGTTTCCAGAAGATAAAAGCACATTATGTTTTTTTGAAAATTCGGCTGCTATTTTTTTAGCTTTAGCATAATCACCATCTACACGATAAACTCTTTGTCCATAACTACTTACTTCAGCTTCGTTAGCTTTTAGAGCATCGTTTGGAATAAACACAGATAATGAAATTCCTGCTTCTGCAAGATAACGGGCAAAAGCATTTGCAACATTTCCTGTACTTGCAACAGCATATTCTTTAATATTATTTTCTTTTAAAACACTTGCTACTAATGTTGCTGCTGCGTCTTTAAATGTACCTGTTCCATAGTTATCGTCGTTGCGATAAGCATACACAGTGCAATCAACATTATATTGCTCTTTTGCAAATTTTTCAAGAAATTTCCAATTATCAATATCAATAACGCCTTCTCCGTTAGTAATAATATTTTTTTTATCGTTAAGTGGTAAAAAATCAAAATAATGCCAGAGACTTTTTACTTCAGCTCCATTATCGAAAATCAATTCTTTATATTTATTAATATCCTGAGAATAAACTGTATCTACCCAATTCTTTCCACATTTGGGGCATTTTTGCCCGTAACTAAACCACTCTTTAAAATCACTAATTTCATGTTTGCAGTTTCGACATACAAAATGGAATTTATTATTTGAAGAATTACTCATAACTTAAAATTTATTTTATATTATATTTCTTATATATTGATTTATAATTATTTATATTTATTTATTAAAGATTTAATTTTTTCATTAGTTTTTGCTTGAGGATTAAAGCTAAAAAAAACATTGGCTTTATTAAAATCAATAACAAGTCCTTTTTCGAAAAAATTAAAAGCTTGGTCGTCATTATTTATTTTTAATAATAAAGCAGCAATACTAAAATTAATTTCTGCTTCGTTGATAATTATTTTATCAGCCTTTATTAAAAGCTCAATAGCTTCGTTAAGAAGCCCCTGATTAAACAAAAATTTAGCATAGCTAATCCAAACTTCTTTATCGTTGGGAACAATCTCTAAGGCTTGATTGTATGCTTTTTCTGCATTTTCTAAATTATTGAGTTTGGTTGATATTTTTGCATAAATAAACAAATAATCACTATTTTGTTTCTCAATTTTTATAGCTTTAATAATAGTGTTTAATGCTTTTTCATAGTTTTCTGTTTCGTAAAACACTAAAGTTTTTCCATAAAAAGCTTCGCTACACTCATTATTAATTTTTAAGGCTTTATCGTAGTATTCGATTGCTTGATCAAGTTTGTTTATATTGCGATAGCATTCTGCGAGGTAAGAAAATGCTTGTGAATTGTCGTCAACCTGACTAATAAATTCTTTATAATAAGGTATAGCCTCATCATATTTTTTAATATTTGCTAAAGTGTTTGCTTTGTTAAAATTTGCAAAAAGTGACTTTTCGTCAATGGCTAAAGCAAAATCGTAAGCTTCAAGAGCTTTTTCAACATCTTCAATTTTATTATAAACTATTCCTAAGTTATACCATATTTCATCATCAAAAGGCTCTATGTCTAATATTTTTTGGTAAAACTCAATGCTTTTTTCATACTTCTCAATAATATCATAGCATGAGGCAATTTCATAAATTACTTCGTTGTCTTCACTATCTATTTCATAGCATTTAAGAAAATACTTTAATGCTTGTTCATATTTTTCTTCTTGTTCGAGAAAAATTGCTATTTCAAAACACAAATCAGTTACATAAGATGTTTCTGATTGTATTTCTAATGCTTTGTTAAAATATTGAAATGCCTTTTTATTTTGATTTAACAAGATAAAAACTTTCCCTTTTAAAAAATAAATATCAGAATTTGAAGGTTCGATATTTTGTAATTTATCTAAAATACTTAATGCTGACGAATATTTTTTTATTTTAAAACAAACATAGGCTTGTTTTAATTTTAATTCATTTGATGTTGGATGAATATTAATTGCATAATTTATTACTCTCTCAGCCTTGCTGTTATTGTCGTGCGAAAGAAAAAAGTCAATAATTATTTCAAATTCTGAAACATCAAAATATTGGTTCTTTCCCGTAATCATCATGTTCTCATAACGACTGATTAGAGAGTTAGCTTCCTCTTTATTAGTATATTGGGATTCGTTAAAATTCATTTTAATAATTTATAATAATGCAAAATTAATAAATAATAAATCTTAATTCCCATATTAAATATTTTTTTATTATTTTTTTTCAACAATAACTCCTGTGATTATTGTTTTTATTCTCGATAAATACGAAAAAACTCTATGATAAAATATCATAGAGTTAATTATATTTGTATAAAAAATAACAATAATTTTTATTTTGCAATTATGTCTTCTTCTCGTTGATGTTCTTTTCGTAACAAGTCATTAATAATTTTAACAGGATTAAAAGTAGTAATTGGG
>QMPG01000021.1 GCA_003648455.1 Bacteroidota bacterium | reverse complement strand
CTTTATAAGTTTGCAAAATTTTAATATTTGCATTTGATAAAGAGGTTCTGTTTTCATTTACAACTTTACCGAAAATTATTATATTACTTGTTGTTTGAGCCTTTGCTGACAGATGTAATATTATTATTAATGATATTAAAAAAAATATTTTCTTGTTTGATTTCATTAATATATTTCTAAAAAATAAATTTCTTTTTCAATATTTGTTCTATACACAAATTCCCATTATAAGTACATCATCAATCTGATCATTATTTCCTTTCCATTCATTAAATGTTTTACTTATCACTTTTTTTTGTTCATCCATTGGATAGTTTTTTATTTCAGTAATAAGTTTCCTAAATGCTCCGGACTTATATTTTTTCCCTTCTGCACCTCCAAATTGGTCGATATATCCATCAGAAAAAAGATATATTTTATCTCCTTTTGAAAGTTGAAGACTTTTGCTTGAAAAATCTTTCATATTCAAATAATATCCTATCGGCATTTTATCACCTTTAAACTCAACAAAATTGTTACTTTTTATTAAATAAATAGAACTATTGGCACCTGCAAATTCAAAAGAATAATCATTTTTATTAATTGAACATATAGAAATATCTAAACCATCATCAATTTCATTATCTTCTCCTTTTTGTTTTAAAGCTTGTATTATGTTCACCCTTAATCTATTTAATATTTCAGATGTACTTGTAATTCCATATTCATTAACAATTTGATTTAAAGAACTTATTGCAAGCATACTCATAAAAGCGCCCGGAACTCCATGTCCTGTACAATCTGCAACAGATAGAATGAGTTTATCTTTTTTATCGTTCATCCAGTAAAAATCGCCACTAACTATGTCTTTTGGTTTAAAAAATATAAAATAATCGGTAATAAAATTATTTAGAATTTTTTCATCCGGTAAAACAGATGTCTGAATTTTTTTAGCATATTTAATACTATCGGTAATTTCTTTATTCTGAAATGCTATTTTATTTTTCTGTTTTTTCAACGACACAGTCATCTTTTTCTTTTGTATGTAGCTATAATAAATAATTCCGAAGATAATTGCCAATAATATAAAACCTGCTAATAATCCATTTCTTTGGATTCGTTTTTTTGTTAATTCAATTTTTTGTAATTTTTTCTCCTTATTTAATAGAACTATTTGTTGTTCATTCTTTTGTTTTTCTACTCTTGCAAATACTTTTTGTTTTCTAATTTCTTCTTTAAATTTATTAATTTCAATGTTTTTTTCTACACTTAATTTATATAAATAATTATTCTGTTCTAATAATATTGTTCCATCCTTTTCTCCTGTCAAATATTTTTCTATTTCTTCAGAAATTTGTTGTGGTTTTTTATCACTCCCCTCAAAATATTTTAGAGAAACATAAAGCTCATAATATTTAACAGCATTATGGCAATTATCTATTTCAGCATATAACTCAGACAATGCTTTATAATTTTTATAACGAATTTCAACTAACCAATTATTTATAGCAATTTTATTGCTTTTATTATAATATTCAAGAGCTTTTTCAAAATTTTTCTGTTTTTTATAAACGTTACCAATATTGTAAAAAGAAACAGCTATGCCTTTAAAATATTTTAATTCTTCTTTTATATCAATTGATTTTTGGTAATTATCAATAGCTTCATTAAAATTTTCGTGCGAATAATTAATATTACCGATATTATTTAAAGTTAATGCAGAACCATATTTATAACCAATCTTTTGATATATTAACAAAGATTTATTATAGTATTCCATCGCTTTTTTGAAATCATTATGCTTATAATAAATAATTCCGAGATTATTCAAAGCAGCAGCAATATTCTGTTTATTATTAAGCAAACTGTCATTTTTAAGAGATTCTTTATATGAACGAACTGCATTATTAAAATCTCCTTTTTCATAATAGACTTTACCTATTTCATAATGTAATTTACTTGTTTCAAGCAAATCGTTTAATTTTTCTCGAATCGAAAGTGATTTATTATAATATTTAATGGCTTTATTATAACTATACCATGAAAAATAAAGAGTTGCTATGTTTTTATAAGTAAGTGCGACTCCTTGTTTGTTGTTTAATTCTAATTCAATTTTTAAAGCTTTTTCATAATATTCTATTGCCAATTCTCTTTCATTTAAGAAAAAATACAAGCTGCCAATTTTATTTAACAATTCAGCAATTTGCTTTTTATTTTGATTTTTCTGTGCTATTAATAAAAGAGATTTGTATCGTTTTAGTTCAGACCTTAATAAACTATTTTCATCTAAAAGAGGAAATATAATAGTTGAAGTTAATTT
Source organism: Bacteroidota bacterium (assembly GCA_003648455.1). The sequence goes on along the minus strand of QMPG01000021.1, from coordinate 17,649 downwards.
TACACTAACCGGCTTTCCATTATTTTCTCCCGGCTTCCATATCGGCATAGATTTAATAAGTCGTAAAATTTTATTATCAAGCGAGGGATTAATCCCCTTAATTATTTTCACCTTATTGACTAAACCATATTTATTTATTACATATTGGACAATAATACTATCTTTTACAGGTATAAAATCTTGTTTCGACAAGTTTATATTTCTTATTAAATATAACTTTATACCGAAACTACCTCCGTAAAATTCAGGCATATTATCTACTTTACGGAATATTTTACCTGAATTTATATTTTTGCCAGTGTCATAATATTTAAAGTTGCTTGTTTGTTCATTAACAGCAAAATTAGTATCAGTAGCAAGGAATTTATTTCTTATCTCAGAAATATCAATTTTTTTATCTGTTATTTGGTTTATTTCTTTTTGACTTTCTGAACCGGTTAATTTTGCACCGTAAGCAGTTTTAAGTTCCTGTTTATATTGAATTCTTAATTTTTCCAATATTGATGTTAAATCGTAATCTAATCCGTTAAGCGAATCTATGTAATGATTATACCTATAATAAAATTCTTTTGATTTATATTTGTTTCCTGAAGCATTATATATATCGGATAGCCGGTTGTATGAGTTTAGTAACAATTTATGATTTTGCTTCTTTTTTGCTATATCAACAGCTTTATTAACAAAATATACAGCCTTATCATATTGTTTCATTGAAGAATATACATTTGAAATATCTAATAAACAAACACCTACCTCATTACTTTGATAAAGTAACATTCTGTAATTTAAACTTTTATTGTAGTATTCTAATGTACTGTCGTACTGTTCAATTCCTTGATATATTCCTCCAATATTTGTATTTATTATTGCTAATTGTTCTAAACTGTCTAATTGCTCATATATTTTCTCTGCTTTTATGAAATAATTGATTGCTTCTAATGGAATATTATAATTTTGATAAATAACTGCTATTTGACAATACAATATTGCTACTTTATTATAGTCTTGTTTTTGTTTTAAATATTTTACAGCTTCTAATTTTTGTTCAACATCTGCTTTAATATTTCCATTCAAATTCTGTGCAAAAAGCAACGTATTATTAAAAATTTGAATTTGAAGCAAAATCAATAAACATAATTTGAAAAAGCATTTCATCCGGTTATGTTTTTATATTAGGTTGATATCTATCTGTTTGTATTGTTATTAGTACACGAATTTTTCATGAGAGGAAAATCCAAGTAGGTTGCGTTCCAATTTCTAATTTTATTATATATTCAAATTTAGAATTTTCTTTTTTAAATTCAAAAAAATTTATTTTTATATACAACAGCTTTTTACATATTAAAGAGGGCAAAAATATTTTTTTGTTGTTGAGCATAGTTTAAAAAAGTTCAATTAAAAAGTCATAAAGCAAATTTAAAAGCAAAAAAATGAGAAAGTCAATTTTATTTTGATGCTTGGAGTATGTTTAAAAGCATTATTGTGTGCATACCATTAATTTATTGGATTTAATAGCCCCTCAAACTTTGCTCTAATTTAGTAAGTGATTATTTATTAAACAAAGAATATTAATAAAATCTTGTGGGTTTAATCCTAATTAACCCGAAAAATTCATAATTTTTCTACGCTTAAGAATTACCAACAAATTTGGTGTTTTTTAAACCCCAAATTTGGTTACTTCTAATGCGGGATTTCCCGCTTTACTTCCCACTATCCATCGCTAATTCATGCAATTCACTTCGTTTTTGCATGAATAAAGCGGGTTAATCCGACGCTTCCAGGACCTTCGGACGCTGGAAGGTCTAAGAATTCAACTTTATTTCACTTTCTAATAAATTTATGAGATTGCTTCACTATCGCTCGCAATGACGAGCTTTAAATACTTTGCTAATCTAAAGGCAATGACGAGAATGCAAAAAAATCAAAAAGGATATCCAATAGCAATGTTAAAAGTCCAGTCGTCGTATTTTATTTTTCGATGACCAAGTATCCATCCATTATTGAGAGGTTCGATTGGGTCGCGAGCTTTAACACCAAGGTCGAAGCGTAAGAGGAAAAATGAGAAATCAAATCTTAAACCCAAACCTGTTCCTATTGCTATGTCTTTATAAAATTTATTGAATTTAAACAAGGCTCCTTCGCGTTTATCATTTTGGTTGACAGCCCAAATGTTACCGGCATCGACAAAAAAAGCACCTTGTAATATCCAAAATAAATCGAAGCGGTATTCAAAATTTGCTTCTAACTTAAAGTCAGCCGATTGATTGGGATAAGCTTTAATTGTATCCCCACCAATAACAATAGGTGGCACTTCATAACTACCCGGACCGAGCGAACGCACCTGCCATGCTCTAATGCCATTTGCTCCTCCAGAATAAAACTGTTTAACAAAAGGTAAAACTTTGGAATTTCCATAAGGAAGTCCAAATCCTAGGTAAGAACGATAAACTAAGGTGCTATTTTTATTTAAAACATTATAATATCGAAAATCAAAATCGGCTCTAACAAATTGAGAAAAAGGCAAATCTAATAATTCATAACTGACTTCATTATTTTTAGGTTCTGAAAAGAGATTATAAATTCCGTAAAGTGAGTTCCCCGAAGATTCGAAATTTGTTCGAAAAAATACAAAATCACGATGTTTTTTTAAACTTTGGTTGTTATAAACAAAACTATAACTTGCCTCCGGTATAAAAAAGTTTTTATAACTATTTTCGAGATAAGTACCTGTTATTAAGCTGTCAAACTCAGTTGTGATATATGGAATTTTTACAAAATTAATATCAACAGGCTTTACAACCTGCTTTATAAATTTTGATGATTTCCAATAATATCCAAAGCCAAAGTTTGCAATTGAACGAGTATAATCAGGTCTTTTTTGATAATTATATGATAAAGATAGTAAAGTTTTGGGGTAATATTTCATATAAAAACTTTCAAACTTAAACGGAAGAAAAAACTTTGGTATGTCAATTTTTGCTTCTGTACCAAACTCAACAGTGTTAAACATTAATTGATTGGATTGATTTTCGACAACAGCTTGTTGAAACTGCAAGGCTCCTTTAAATTTTAAATCGAAAATCTCAGCGCCTTTAAATAAATTTTTATGCTTATAATTAATATTACCTGCAACTCCAACATTGCCTGAAGTATTTGTGCCTTCAAGTTCAACTGAATATGATTGTGTTGTGTAAGGTGTTAACTGAATATAACAATTTAATAATTGCTGATTATTTTCATCTGCACCAATCTCTTTGTAAGAAATATTGATTATTCTAAAAATATTTAATGAAAATAAATATTTGTATGTTTTTTCAACATCGGTTAAATTATAATAATCGCCTTTATGAATTAAGTTTGACTGTAAAATGACACTTGGTTTGATTTTAAGATTATTATGATAAATAAAATAAAATCCGTTATAATATGTAGTATCTAAACTTTTGTAATAATCATCACCTTCTTTAAGTGCTCTGCCCGGTTCAAAATCAGAATAAATGTATATATTTTGTATTTTATACTTATTGTGACTTTCTTTAACATTAAAATTTTCAGAAACTTTTCTAATATTCTTATTAACTTCAAGTAGCACATTTAGTTTATTGTCTTTTGATGAACTATCGACAACATAATTAATATAATCCTTTGAGAAAGTAAAAAACCCTTCGTCTTTTAACTTATGAGTTAATCTGCTTCTTTCATTTTGAAGAATATCAATATCGAACAAAACATTTTTCTTTAGTAATGAGTTTGCTGTATCGCTTAATATTATTGAATCTAATGCTAAATCCTTAATATTATAATTCAATTTGTTTATAATATAAGGCTTGTTTGTTTTAATGTCATAATGCACAACAGCCTTTTTCTTTTTATATGATATGGAATCTTTAATTATTGCATTATAATAAGACTTATTTTTTAAATATTGAATAAACTGACTTTTTGTTTTTCCTACAAGATAGTCATCTAAGATAACAGGCTCTTCTCCTACTACTTCTTTAAGCCATTTTTTTAATTTTGTTTCTTTTCCTGCATTTGAAAAGTTATAAACTCCAAGATGAAATTTAAATAATCCTATTAGTCTTCTATTTGGTTTTTGTTTTAAATAAGTTCGTAATTCTTCTTTATTAATATCTTTATTGTCACACTTAATTTTTACTTTATTTAATAAAAATTGCTTTTCGGGAACATATTTTGTTGAGCTACACGAAAACAGGAAAGGGATTAGTAAAAATAGGGAAATTATTACTATTCTCAGATATATACTTTGTGTGTTTATATTGTGCTTATTATGATTTGTCATTTGTTTCTCGTCATTCGGCTTCGCCGTCATTTAGTTATTAATTGCCAATCAGTGTCTGTTAAAGATTATTAATAATGAAAAACAATTTTGACACTTTCATGTCTTTCAGATTCTTGAAGTACTATCAATAACTAATAACCTGAGTTCGATATAATATATTATGCAAAATTATAACCTTTAATAATATAACTTTAATCCACTCTGAAAAGCAGAAAAAACACGTCATTACGAGTCCCGAAGCATCGGGAGAAGCAATCTATAGCTTTATAATTCAACATGTTGAGATTGCTTCTCCACCAACTGGAGAATCGCAATGACGAAAAACACTTTTCTGTGTAGTCTCAACTTTATAATCTTGTTAAACAATATTTTATAAAAATCTTAATTTTTCACAAAGATACTTAACTGATTTTAATTTTTTTATCTTACAAAAATAAAAAATTGTACTTTTGCTCATATTTTTAAATTTTAATAAAAAAAGATGTTAAGTAAAAATACAATAAAATTTATAAACTCTTTACAAAGAAAGAAAAATCGCAATATAAACAAATTATTTATTGTGGAAGGAGACAAGATGGTTAAAGAGATAATTAATTCTGAACTGGAAATAGAAAAGATTTTTTTTACTGAACATTGGGAAGAAAATATTAGTAAATATAATTTATCAAGCGAAATAATTACTGAGAATGAACTAAAGAAAATTAGTTCTTTAAAAACACCCAACAACGCACTAGCAATAGTCAAAATTCCTGATTATGAATTAGATACAAATGGAATTAAAAACGAGTTATCTATTGTATTGGATGATTTGCAAGATCCGGGAAATTTAGGGACAATTATTAGAACTGCCGACTGGTTTGGGATAAAAAATATTATTTGCTCGCAAAACAGTGCCGATGTTTACAATCCAAAAGTTGTTCAGGCAACAATGGGTGCAATTGCAAGAGTTAAAGTTCATTATGTTGATATTCAAACATTTCTGTCAAACTCTCATTTTGTCGACGATTTTAAAATTTATGGTACATTTCTCAATGGAAAAAACATGAATGAAACAAAATTAAGCGATAAGGGATTAATAATAATGGGCAATGAATCGAAGGGAATATCAAAAAATATTGAACGTTTTGTTAATGAGAAACTATTTATTCCCAATTACCCGTCTAATTGTAAAACATCCGAATCGCTAAATGTATCGACAGCAACTGCAATTGTTTGTTATGAGTTTAGAAGGGGGAAGTTTGGAGTTCATAGAGTTAAAAGTTGAGCGTTAAATCTAAAATCTCAATTCGTAATTCATAATTAAAAAACAAGGGCGATTTTTTCGGCACATTTTTCTCCATCTACAGCAGATGAAACAATGCCTCCGGCATAACCTGCTCCTTCGCCGCAAGGATACAATCCCTTTATTTGTGGATGCTGTAATGTTTCTTTATCTCGAGAAATGCGAACAGTCGATGATGTTCTTGACTCAACTCCTATAATAACAGCTTCGTTGGTTAAAAAATTTCTCATGCGTTTACCAAACTGCTTAAATCCTTCTTGCAATGTTTTACCAATAAATTCGGGTAGCCAAAAATGCAATGGAGAAGAAACAATACCGGGAATATATGAAGTCTCAGGCAATGAATTTGAAATACGGTTATTAACAAAATCAGCCATACGTTGTGCTGGTGCAATAAGTTTATTTCCGCCATTTAGAAAAGCTAATTTTTCGAGATGTTGTTGAAATTTCAAACCTGCTAGTGCTCCATATTGTTCATATTCTTTCAAATCGTCGAGACGAATTTCGACAACCATAGCAGAATTAGCAAACTTTGAATTTCGTGCTGAGGACGACATTCCATTAACAACCATCTCATTTGGTGAAGTAGAAGCCGGAACAATAAATCCCCCCGGACACATACAAAAAGAATAAACACCGCGGTTGTTAACCTGCTTAACTAAATTATATGTTGCAGCAGGCAAATATTCGCTTCTCTCTTTGCAGTGATATTGGATTGAATCAATCAAGCTTTGGGGATGTTCAATCCTAACACCCATTGCAAAAGGTTTTGCCTGAAGTTGAATATTTTTTTTATTGAGTAATTCATAAATATCAATTGCCGAATGTCCTGTAGCAAGTATAACAGCTTTGGCGGTAATTTTTAAATCATTATTAATTTCTACTCCTTTTATTTGATTATCATCAATAATAAAATCGCTTACTCTTGAGTTGAAATGAATTTCACCTCCAGCCTCAACTATAGTTTTTCTTATATTTTCAACAATACTTGGAAGTTTATCTGTACCAACATGAGGATGAGAATCGATTAAAATATTTTCGTCGGCTCCATGAAACTTTAAAACCTCTAAAATCTTTTGTGTGTTACCTCTTTTTTTTGAGCGGGTAAAAAGTTTTCCATCGGAAAATGTTCCTGCACCACCCTCTCCAAAACAATAATTGGAATTCGGATTAACATCCTGTTCTTTGTAAAGTGAAGCAATGTCTCTTTTACGGTCGGATACTTGTTTGCCTCTTTCAATAATAATGGGTTTATAGCCAAGTTCAATCAAACGCAAAGCAGCAAACAAACCGGCAGGTCCTGAACCAATAATTAATACTTCGGTCTTATTTTTTACATTCTGATATGTAAAGACAATTTCCTTCTTTTTAGGTGCAGGTTCATTAAAAACAATAAATAATCTTAAATTTACTTTAACCTCCCTTGAACGTGCATCAATTGAACGATTAATTACTCTTATAAAAGAAATTTTATTTTGATTAATCTTTAACTCTTTAGCTGCTAATAATTTATAAAATTTTTCGTCTGATGCTTGCTCAGGCGTCAGTGTTAAATTTATTATTTTTTGCATATCAAAGAGTTTGTAAAGTTGGTAATTAATGATTTATGATTCGTTAATCTAAAAATTTACTCAAAATAAAAAATCAGAGAAACAATCTTTGAATTCATTTTGTCGATAGAACGAGTATAACCTGATTTATCGTGTTTTAACACATCATTTAATCCAAGCGAAAATTTAATTTCAGAAGAGAACTTAAAATAAGAAAAATAATAATCTACACCAAAGCCCATTTCGAAATAAAAATCGTTATGGGTTAAGGTTATTTTTGGTTCTTTATCCTTATCTTTTTTAATTTTAATTGCCAAATCATAACTGTAATTTATGCCACCAATAACATAAGGTCTGTAGTTGTTTATTCGCTTTGCTCTATATTTCAAATATACAGGAAATTGCAAAAAAGTCGATTCTAAACTCATTATATGATGAACAGGATAAGTTTCATTCTTAATTGTATCCTTGAGCACAACCAAATAATCTAAATCTCTTTGTCCGAAACAAAGTCCGGGAGTAAATCTTAAATCCCAATTGTCGTTAACTCTAAGATTTGAAACAATATTAATATTAAAGCCGGGACGCCTTATGTTTTCAATTGAATTTATTGAATAAACCTTATCAGTAGCGTCTATAGAATCTATGGAATATAATGCATCATCCTTTAAAAAATTTCCTGCTTTTTGAATTGTAAAGTCCATTGTATTAATACCTAAAGCAAAGCCAAAATGATACCAGTAATTATCATATTTAGGCTTATTAAATACTTTATTTCTTTGAGCCGAAGCACTAATAGATAGAATACAGAATATTATAATTATTAATCGTTTCAAATTATTATAGTTTATTTTATTATAACTTTATTTTTCTTAAAATATTATAATTTAAACCTTCATCAAATATACTAAAAATATTTATTTCTTAAACACCCAATATATTGTTGCGATTCCGAAAGTTAAAGATAATGATTTTGTATTTACAAAACCCCGCTTATTTAATTCTTTAATAAAAACATCTGTTTCAGGGAAATTAGCAACCGAATAAGGCAGGTAATTATAAGCAAACTTATCCTTAGAAAACATTTTACCAAAAAAAGGTAAAATTCTTAAGAAATAAAAATTATAAATATGTTTTATTAAAAACAATTTTGGTTTTGAGAATTCAAGAATAAGTGCACAGCCCTTTGGTTTTAGCACTCTATACATTTCACTCAATCCCTTTGTTAAATTCTCAAAGTTACGAACACCAAAAGCAACTGTTATAGCATCAAAATAATTATCTTCAAAATTTAAGTTTTCGGCATCGCCTTGTTTTAATTCAATTATTTTGGTCAATTCTTTTTCTTTAATCTTTTTTTGCCCTATCTGTAGCATTTTTGTTGAGATATCTATGCCAATAATTTTTTTCGGGTTTATTTTTGAAGCCTCAACAGCCAAATCGCCTGTGCCGGTTGCTATATCTAAAATAATAGAACCATTACTGTTTTTTATGCTTTGCTTAAGAAGTTTAATTGTTTTTCTTCGCCAATATTTATCAATATTTAATGACAAAAAATGATTTAAAAAATCATAACTTTTAGCAATATTGTTAAACATTAAAGCTACCTCTTTCTTTTTTGATGCTGATGAATTATATGGCTTAATCACGTTAAAAATTTATTAAAGAGTACAAAAATAACATTTACATTAAATTTTTAAATACATAATTAAATAATTTAATCAATTTCTTATATTTGAATTTTAAAACAAAAACATGGGAATAATTATAACTATATTATATACAGCACTTTTCATTTATTTTATTTACAAAATTAGTTTTTTTAATATTGATGGCATCTCAAAAAAAACATTATCGGCTATTTTTATTTTAAAAATTTTCGCCGGCATTTTTCTAATATTAATTTATAAATATTATTACCAAACACGTTCAAGTGCCGATGTATTTAAATATTTTGACGACGGTAACATAATTTTTAGTGCTATTTACAATAATCCTGTCGATTATTTAAGAATGGTAACCGGTATTGATTCAGATGCGCCTCATTTAATGAAATATTACGATTCTGCTTGTTTCTGGATTAAAAATTTTAACTACGATTTATATAACGATAACAGAACGGTTATAAGGTTTAATGCAATAGTGAGACTTTTCTCGTTTGGCTACATAAGTGTTCATACGGTTTTTATGTGTTTCCTTTCGTTTACCGGATTAACTGCTATTCTGAAAGTTTTTTATCCAATTTTCAAAAATAAAAAAATCTGGCTCATATTAGCTGTTTATTTTGTACCATCGGTAATGCTATGGTCGTCGGGTATATTAAAAGAAGGAATATTAATTTTTGCTTTTGGTTTAATGCTTTACTCATTCACAACACTACTTTATAACAATTTTAAAATTAAATACTTATTGGCTCTTATAGGTTCAATATTTTTATTATTGATATCGAAATTTTATGTTCTTATTGCTGCAATTCCCGGACTGGTTTTTCTGATTTGGATAAAAACTACAAACAGCAAATATTTAATTGCAAAATTTATTGTTGTTCACTTTGTTTTTTTATTGATTGCATTCAACACACAGTTAATAAGCAAATACGATTTTGCTCAAATATTAAGCAATAAACAGCACGATTTTATATCAATGGTTGACAGCTCACAGCATGTGGGAAGTAAAATTCAAATACCAATATTGGAACCAAATATTGTTAGTGTTACTAAAAACACACCACGCGCTTTGCTTAACTCATTTTTCCGACCCAGCATTTTCGAAGTCCACTCACCTATTGTATTATTAGCGGCTTTCGAAAATTTGATTATTGTTTTGCTAATTTTGCTTAGCTTTATATTTCTAGATAAAAAAGAACTTAAAAATAAATTATTGTTTTTCTGCATATCATATGTATTAATATTATTTACATTAACAGGACTGACAACGCCTGTTTTGGGAGCTTTGGTAAGATATAAAACACCGGCTTTGCCATTTCTGTTTATTATATTTTTATTTTTGATTAATGGAGAAAAATTGAGAATTAAGAATTAGGAATGAACTTTTAACTAACATATTATGAATAAAATAGCATTAATAACCGGAGCAACAGCAGGAATAGGCGAGGCAACAGCCTTAATTCTTGCCAAAAATAATTTTGATGTAATTATTACCGGACGAAGAAAAAACCTACTCAATGATCTTGAGAAACAAATTAAAGAGACTACAAAAGCCAATGTTGTTTCTCTAAATTTCGACATCAGAAAAAAAAATGAAGTAGAAAAAAATATTGACAGCTTGCCTGAAAATTGGAAAAAAATTGATGTCTTGATTAACAACGCAGGTTTAGCCCTTGGCTTAAATCCAATATACTCGGGTAATGTTGACGACTGGGATACAATGATTGACACAAATGTTAAAGGATTATTATACATCTCAAGAAAAATTATGCCAATAATGATTGAACAAGGTAGCGGTCATATTGTTAATCTTTGTTCAATTGCCGGAAAAGAAGTTTACCCTAACGGTAATATTTACTGTGCCACAAAACATGCAGTTGATGCAATAACAAAAGCCATGCGAATAGATTTAAACGAATTTGGTATTAAAGTAAGCTCAATATCGCCCGGTATGGTAGAAACAGAATTCTCAAAAGTTCGCTATAAAGGAGATGATGAAAAAGCTAAAGCTACTTACGCTGGTTTTACTCCTTTACTTGCCGAAGATATTGCCGAAAGTATTTTGTTTGCAGTTACACGTCCGAAACACGTTAATATTGGCGATATGTTAATATTTCCAACAGCTCAAGCAAATTCAAGTATTTTAAATAAGAAATAAATTAAAAACATTTATTTATTTCTTGTATTAAAGAAAAAAAAGATTATTTTTGCAATCCGAATTTAACATATAAATCTCATTGAGAATATACGATTCTCATTGGCATATATTTTTTGACTATTAAAAATAATTCTAATAAAGATGAAAAGAACATTTCAACCATCAAGAAGAAAAAGAACTAATAAACACGGCTTTTTTGAAAGAATGGCTAGTGTAGCAGGTCGTAAAGTAATAGCAGCAAGAAGAGCAAAAGGTAGAAAAAAACTTACTGTTTCTGACGAAAAAAGACATAAGATTTAATTTTTTTATACTTTAATAGTTTTAAGGTAAAGGAGCTAATCCTTTACCTTTTTTTTGTTTAAAATTTTAAAAAAAATATTGTTTTTTTGGGTTTACAATTCCAAACTTAATTCGTTAATTGTAATTACAACCAAGTAATAATCCTAAAATAACTTTACTTTTTTTATCCATTTTTACATTTTTTTGTGTAAACCTATTTTAGAACGAAACAATAAAGCGGATTAATATTCTTCTAATATTTTCACAAAATAAAAGTTCTTAGTATTTTTGTAAAAAACAAAACCATAAATGCAAACACAATTACAATCTGATATAATATTCACAAAATCATTATCAAACGATTTAAAAACAATAGCTGAAAAAATTGTTAATAATAAACGCATTAACGACGACGATTGTTTACTGCTTTTTGAAAAAGCAGGTCTTGGCTTTTTGGGAATATTGGCAAATCTCGTAAGAGAAAGAAAAAACGGTAATAACACATTTTTCAATCGGAATTTTCATATTGAGCCAACAAATATTTGCAAAAATCATTGTAAATTTTGTTCATACCGAAGGCTCGAAGGTCAGGAAGGTAGCTGGGAATACAGTATTGAAGATATTGAAAATATTGCAAAAAAATACATAAACCAACCCGTTACCGAAGTTCATATTGTAGGTGGAGTTCATCCAAACCGTGATTTATATTATTATGGTGAGATGATAAGCAGAATAAAAAATATTCTTCCAAAAATTCATGTCAAGGCATTTACTGCTGTTGAATTAGAATTTATGATAAAAAAATCGGGTTTATCAATTGAGCAAGGACTAAAAAAAATAAAAGAGTTTGGGCTTGATTCAATTCCGGGTGGAGGTGCCGAAATTTTTGACGAGACAATTCGCAAAGAAATTTGTCCCGACAAAACATCAACTGAACAATGGCTTAAAATTCACGAAACAGCTCATAGTCTTAATATTCCGACAAATGCAACCATACTTTACGGACATATTGAAAACTATTCTCACAGAGTTGACCACATGAACCGCTTAAGAACTCTACAGGATAAAACTCACGGATTTAATTCGTTTATTCCTTTAAAATTTAGAAGCGAGAATAATGCAATGTCATATTTAAACGAAGTATCGGTAGTTGAAGATTTAAAAAACTATGCAATTTCGCGCATCTATCTTGATAATTTTGATCACATAAAAGCATATTGGCCAATGATTGGCAAAGATATTACGCAATTATCGCTATCTTTTGGCGTTGATGATATTGACGGAACAATTGACGACACAACAAAAATTTATTCGATGGCAGGGGCGCAAGATCAAAACCCTACTCTTTCGGTAAACGAAATTGTTAAGCTGATAAAAGAAACAAATCGTATTCCTATTGAACGCGATACTTTATACAACACTTTAAAAATATACTAAGTATTTAATAGTTATTTAAATCGATAATTTTATATTTGCCTTAAACATTAAACATTTAGAAAAAGACCTGACAGGTTTGCTTTATAATAATTACAGGGGGTTTTTATCTTTTTGTCAAATAATTAGAAAAACCTGTCAGGTTTTGGTAAATTTAAACACTTATCTCATTGAAAATAAATTAGATAAAAAAAATATCACATGAAATTTTTAAAAGATCGAATCAAAAACATTTTCATCAGAAACATTATTTTAGCAATAGCATTAATCGTATTATTATATTTAATCATCTTATTGGGTTTAAATATTTATACACATCACGGACAAGCTTATTCTGTGCCCGATTTTAAGGGCTTATCAATAGCTGAAGCCGAAGAAATAATTGAAGATAAAGACTTTAGATATCAAGTTGTTGATTCTGTATTTATTAACGAGATGAAAAGAGGAGTAATAGTTGCTCAGAATCCTCCCGCAGACTTTAAAGTTAAATCAAACAGAACAATTTTTTTTACAATAAATGCGTTTACTAAACCAAAAGTTGAAATGCCAAACATTGTAGGTGTTTCGCTTCGACAAGCAAAAGCAATTCTTGAAACACGAGGTCTGTATATTGGAAAACTTATTTATGTTCCTGATTTTGCAAAGAATAATATTTTAAAGCAAAAATATGAGGGTAGTGAAATTCAAACAAATACATTAGTCGATAAAGGAGCTTTTATTGATGTAGTTCTCGGAAATGGTTTATCAAGTCAATCAACTTATGTGCCTGACCTAATTTTGTATGATAAAGATAAAGCATTACAAGAAATTACAAATCATTACTTGAATATAGGAGCGGTTATTTATGACGAATCTGTTAAAGATTTTAAAGACTCTTTAAATGCTTGTGTATTTAAACAACACCCAAAATATTCAGAAAAAAGACGAATTAGATTAGGCTCGTTTATTGATATATGGCTAACAGTAGATTCAACGAAATTGTATACAGATACATTATTAATTCAAACAGATTAATTTGATGAATAAAACTTTTTATAATTATCTATTTACCATATTTTTAACAATACTATTTTCAAAAACTGTTTTTTCTCAAGAAAGATTAGTCCCTTTAAATAAAAATATTGTTGTTGAAAATTATTATAATAAAAGTCAAATAAGTTTAAAAAGTAAAGCTGTAAACGATACTCTCGAGCTACCTTTTTTTGACGATTTCTCAACATCAACAATATATCCTGACACAAATTTATGGGTAGATAAATACGCCTTTGTAAATACAAGTTTTGGAATAAACCCACCCTCGATTGGCGTAGCTACTTTGGACGCAATAAGTTATAACGGAGCTCACTACGCAGAAGCTTCATCATCTCCTTATATTGCTGATAATTTGACATCAAAACCAATTAATTTAGATTATAATGCTGAGGATTCTGTTTTTTTCAGTTTCTATTTTCAGGCGCAAGGCATAGGCGACAAACCAGAAGTTAACGATTCTCTGATTTTGGAATTTTATGCACCAAATGAAAAAATCTGGCATTCAATATGGAGTACACCCGGCGATACAAATCAAAATTTTAAACAGGTAATATTTTCAATTACCGACACAACATATTTAAAAAAAGGATTCCATTTCAGATTTAGAAACTATGCAAGTCTTGCAGGAGATTATAACCCATCGGCAACCTCAAACGTCGACCAATGGAATATCGACTATATTAAACTTGACAAAAACAGAAGTATTGGCGATACTGTAATTCATGATGTTGCTTTTGTTAAACCTCCAACATCTGTTTTAAAAACATATTCGTCAATGCCATGGAAACATTTTATTTCTGTTTTCCCCTTAGAAATTCAACAAGTATCTTTTAATTACAGAAATAACGATACTATTGTTAGGAATATTACCAGTATGTTGTTTTTTAATAATCTTATTACTGATACAAAACTAGACTCGTTCTACGTAAATGTTGACAACTATCATGCCCTCGAGCACACTATTTATAATTTTAAATTAGATAATAATCCATTTCCAATAACACCAAACGATTCGGCTCTGTTTGAAGTTAAATGCAAAGTAAAAACAGATGATTTTGATTATGAAGGAAACAACATTGCTACGTTTAAACAAAAATTTTATAATTACTATGCTTACGATGATGGCACTGCTGAAAATGGTTATGGAATAGATTCAAAAGAAGCAATGTTAGCATGTAAATTCAAAACATACAAAACTGACACTTTGCAGGCTATTAATATGTATTTTAACCAATCGTTTCCTTTATCGGCAAGTCAACGAAGTTTTAAACTTACCATTTGGGATGATGATAATGGCTTACCCGGAAACATTGTTTATCAACAAACCGGCGTTAGACCTGAATATGAAAATGAACTTAATAAATTTCACACATATATTTTACCCGATTCCGTTAATATTATTGTATCTGATATTTTTTATGTAGGATGGGAACAAACAAGCGATGCTTTCTTAAACATTGGCTTTGACAGGAACAGAGTATCAAACAACAACACTTTTTATAACTTAAATGGAAACTGGTACAAATCTTCATTTGAAGGTTCTGTAATGATTCGCCCTGTTCTGGGGAAACCAATAAAAATTATAACAACAGATATTAATAAAATACAATCTGTTTCGACAGATGTTAAATTATATCCGAATCCTGTTAAAGAAAAATTATTTATACGCACTAATAATCAGAATATAAACAATTTGCATGTTCTAATTTTTAATAATATTGGGGAAATAGTATATTCAGGGGAAATTAATAATGGGTATATTGATGTAAACAGTTATAAACCGGGCATTTATTTTATTAGAATTAAAGATAAAAATTCATTTATTGTTAACAAAAAGTTTATAGTTATTAATTAAGAATTAGGAATTATGAATTGAGAATTAAAAAGTAACTAAATTTGAATTTTTCATCAGAAGAAATTAGTGATAATTAGTGTTTGCACGAAAACGTCCATATTGTCATTTCGACTGAAATGAGAAATCTCATAACATAGTGTATATACGTTGAATGGGATTTCTTCTCCGCCAGCTGGCGGATCGAAATGACAGCATAACTAAAATTTTACGGGTTTTCTTGCAGGCACTAATTAGTGAAATTAGTGTCAAAAAAAAATGTTTGTATATTTTCTTTTAATACGAGGATTAATATCAATTAGGAATTAACAATTAACAATTAACAATTAAACACATACTTTAAAACCCATTTTTTATGGTTGATAATAATCAAACAGAAGATAATAACATAGAAGTTGACGATGAGCAGAACGAATTATACGAGCATCATCACATTGTGGCAGATAAAGGACAAAAGCCTGTTCGTATTGACAAATTTTTAGTTGATAAGATTGAAAATGCTTCACGAAATAAAATTCAGTTAGCAGCTAATGCCGGCAATATATTGGTAAACGATAAAGCTGTAAAATCAAACTATAAAATAAAGCCAAACGATGTTGTGTCAATTGTTATGGCTTATCCGCCACGTGATATTGAAATTGTTCCTCAAGATATTCCCATCAATATTCTTTATGAAGATGATGATATTATCATGATTAATAAAGAAGCGGGAATGGTTGTTCACCCAAGTTTTGGACACTATACCGAGACGCTTATTAATGCACTTGCTTTTCATTTAAAAGATTCACCATTATTTAAAGATTCAAAAGATGTGCGACCCGGTTTAGTTCATCGTATTGACAAAAATACCTCAGGAATTTTAGTAATAGCAAAAACCGAAATTGCTAAACAAAAGCTTGCAAAACAATTTTTCGATCACACAATTGAAAGAAAATATATTGCATTGGTTTGGGGAAGTTTTGATGAAAAAGAAGGCACTATTACTGGGAACATCGGCAGAAGCCTGAAAAACAGAAAAGTTATGAGTGTGTTTCCCGATGAAGAATATGGCAAACATGCAGTAACTCATTATAAAGTAATTGAAGAATTGGGCTATGTATCCTTAATAGAATGTCAGTTAGAAACAGGTAGGACACATCAAATACGTGCTCACATGAAATTTATAGGACATCCTGTATTTAATGATGAAACTTATGGTGGCGAGCAAATTCTTAGAGGTACAACTTTCACAAAATATAAACAATTTGTTCAAAACTGTTTTAAGCTTTTGCCACGTCATGCATTGCATGCCAAATCGTTGGGTTTTATTCACCCAATTACAAATAAATATGTGTTTTTCGATTCAGAATTACCTGATGATATGGCGCAAACAATTGATAAGTGGAGGAAATATATAGTTAATAGATAATAAAGTTTGGAGTTGAAAGTTACCACACTGCTGTTCGGGATTTGTAATCCCGAATTAACAAATTGTATATTAATGCTTTCGGATTACAAATCCGAAAGAGCAGATGAGTTTGGAGTTGAAAATTTGTAAAGTTTAAAGTTAACTTATGAAAAAAAATATTGCTATAGTAGCGGGAGGTGATTCTTCCGAGTCGGTTATCTCATTACAAAGTGCAAAACAAATAAGCGATAATATTGATGGAAATAAATTCAATGTTTTTACAATTTATGTTAAAGGTTCTAATTGGGTTTATAAAAGTGAAAACAACAAGGATATAAAAATTAACAAAGATGATTTTTCATTTAGCATCAATAATAAAAAAACCACTTTCGACTGTGTGTTTATTGCCATTCACGGCACTCCGGGCGAAAACGGAATTTTACAAGCCTACTTCGATATTTTAAAAATACCGTACACTACTGCCGGACAACTCAATACTGCCTTAACTTTTGACAAATATGTGTGTAAAACATTTTTGAAAGATATTGATCTTTTAATGGCAAAAGCTGTTTTTCTGCGAAAAAATGATGAAATAAATCCTGATAAAATTATTGAGAAAGTAGGATTGCCTTGTTTCGTAAAACCCAACAATGGAGGTTCAAGCTTTGGCATTTCAAAAGTGTATGAAAAAAAAGATATTATTGG
>QMPG01000020.1 GCA_003648455.1 Bacteroidota bacterium | reverse complement strand
GATAAAATTTCTTTATATTTTTTGTTGTTACTAAGAATTTTAAGAGCCTCGTTTATTTCCCGATCTTCTGATAAAGAAGAAGAAATTCTTCCTTTTTGGAAATAGTATCTGCTTATTATTTCTTCTTTAATAAGTTCTTTTATTTCTTCTTTAAAAGTGATTAAATCTTTGTTTTTGTCGTGCGCAAGATCTTTGTGTAATATTTCAAACTCTTTTGAGACTTGCTCGTAGTATTTTTCTTTTTTTGCTATTTTTTCTAATTCAATAAGTTTTTTCTCGCTTTGAGTTTTATAATCGAATTTTTTATCTGAAATAAATTTTTTAAAGCTTTCATAATCAGTGTCGGTAAAAGTGAATTCTGTAGCAGGAGCAATAGAGTCATGACTTAATTTATAATCAGTAGCAAAGTCGAAAATTAAATTTTTTACAACTAAGCTGATTGCTATTTTACTAAGGTATTCCGGTTCAACTTTAATGTCAGGTAATATGCCGCCACCATCGTAAACTTTTCTGCCATTATTGGTTGAAAATTCAGTAATTAAAGAATCCGGAATTTTTCCAACACTACCGTCTTCATTTCTATGAGAGTAGTCAAGTGCTTGAATACATCTTCCACTGGGGATATAATATTTTGCGGTTGTAACTTTTAGTTTTGAATTATAACTGAGCGAACGAGTTGTTTGTACCAATCCTTTTCCATAGGTTCTTTGTCCTACAACAACAGCACGATCTAAGTCTTGCATAGTCCCAGAAACAATTTCAGAAGCCGAAGCAGAGCCTCTGTTAACAAGAACAACAACTGGCATTCTTGTGTCAATTGGCTGTTTTGTTGCTTTATAGGTTTTGTTCCATTGTTTAACTTTCCCTTTAGTAGTAACTATTGTTTGCCCTTTATCAACAAAAAAATTACAAATATTTACAGCCTCATATAACAAACCGCCGGGATTGTTTCTTAAGTCAAATACAAAAGCCTTTGCATTCAGTTTTTCTTTTAAATCAATAATTGCCTTTTTAACATCTTTGTTTGAGTTTTCAGTAAAAACATTAAGTTTTAAATACCCTATACTATCGTTTAACATTCCATAATAAGGAACGCTGTTTATTTGGATTTTCTCGCGAGTAATATTTTTTACAAAAGGTTTTTCAACACCTTTTCTTTTTAATGTTAGCTTAACTTTTGTGTTTGGCTGTCCTTTTAATAGTTCGCTAATGTCTTTTGTAGATTTTCCTTTTGTAGATTTTCCTTCAATTTTGATTATAATATCACCGGCTTCAATTCCGGCTTTGTGTATAGGAGAGTTTTCATAAGGCTCTGCAATTACAACATAATCACCACTTTTCCTTATCATTGCTCCAACGCCACCATATTGCCCGGTTGTCATAAATTTAAAATCTTCTATTTTTGATTCGGGAATAAAAATAGTGTATGGATCTAATGATTTTAGCATCTCGTCTATACTCGTTTTTATTATCTCTCCGGGATCAATTTCATCAACATAATAAAGATTAAGTTCTCTAAAAAGGGTATAGTAGATGTCAAGATTTTTTGCTATTTCAAAATTATCATTATCAAAGCTTACAGATAAAATTGGGGTAATAATAATAAGAGAAGAAATTATTATTAGTTTTACTTTTTTTGAGAAATTTTTAATATGCATTTTTATTTAATTTTAAATTTTTGTTAATGTTTTATGGTACAGGATCATAACCATGTCCACCCCAAGGATTACACGAAAGTATTCTTTTTATTGCGTAGTATCCTCCTTTTATTGGTCCGTGTTTTTTTATTGCTTCAACGCTGTAAACCGAACAAGTAGGTGTATAACGACAGCTGCTCGGAGTTATAGGAGAAATAACGTATTGATAAATTTTTATTATGCCAATAAATAAGATCTGAATAATTTTTAAAGGGAACTGAATTATTAGTTTTAATATTTTAACTGTTTTTTTCATACTCTTTTATTAAACGAGGTAAAATTACAATTATTTTATTTTTAATATCATTATAATCTAAAATTTTATTGCTTTGATAGATAAGCATAATTGCCAACTGTGTGTTTTGTTTTGCAAAATAGTCACAAATTGTTGCTTTGTTAAGACGATATGCTTCTTTTGTCCTTCGTTTTATAAGGTTTCGATTAACTGCTGATTTTTGGTGTTTTTTGGGAACACTAATGCATATTTGAACAGGGCTTTTTGAGCTTAACTTGGTTTCAATCCAAATTAATTTAAAAGGATATTCTGTTAAGTAATGTCCTTTTTTAAAAAGGAAATCAATTGTTTTTTTGCTTGATAAACGCTCTTCTTTTTTAAATGAAAACATAAGCAGAATAAAAAAGGGGAAATTAATTTCCCCTAAAAGTTTATTTAATAATTTTGCAAAAACAATTGCAGTTTTATAGAAAAATTAATTTGTTTTCTAATTATTTTTTTCCGTTTTTATTATATTTTTTAATATATTGATCTAAAGCCATTGTCATTGATGGAGCCTGAGGCATTGGAGCCTGAATGTCTAATTTTAGTCCTGCTTTTATTACAGCTTTTGATGTGGTTGGTCCAAATGCTGCTATTTTTGTATTGTTTTGCTTAAAATCAGGGAAGTTTTCAAGCAATGAAGCAATACCAGAAGGGCTAAAAAATACTAATACATCATAATTAACATCAGATAAATCAGACAAATCGCTCATCACGGTTTTGTATAGTATTGCTTTAGAAAAATTAATTTTGTTTTTTTCTAATTTTTTTGGCATTTCAGGTTTGTGAATGTCTGATACGGGTAAAAGAAATTTTTCTTCAGGGTGCTTAATAATTATTTTTAATAAATCATCAAATTTCTTCTTTCCACAGAAAACTTTTCTTTTTCTGTAAACAATATACTTTTGTAGATAAAACGCAATAGATTCTGATATACAGAAGTATTTCTGTTCATCAGGAACTGTAATTCTTAATTCCTTGCAAATTCTAAAAAAATGATCAATAGCTGTTCTACTAGTGAAAATTATAGCTGTATGATCAAGAATGTTGATTTTAGATTTTCTAAACTCTTTTACAGAAACTCCTTCTACTTGAATAAAAGGACGAAAATCTATTTGTAAGTTGTGCTTTTCTGACAATTCTGTATATGGAGATTTGTCAGTTTGTGGCTTGGGTTGCGAAACCAATATACTTTTTATTTTCAAATCAATAATGGTTTTGTTAATAAATAATATTTGTTTTTACTTACTATATGTGCGTTGTAACTATTTTGTAAATAAAGAGTAATGGAATTATTTCAAGGGCACAAAGGTATAAAAATAAATAAAAAAAAGAAAGCCTTATTTGAATACTTATTTGAAGTCCTCTTAAAATCTTTAAAATGTATACAATAATTGGTAGAATAATTGATATTTTTATCAATATTACACTAATGTAATTTGATGTAAAGGGTATTGCAAAGATTAATGGAAATAGTGCAATGCTACATATTTTGTTATATATGAAATTGTTGTAATAGTATTCGTGAAATTTATTTTTTGACAATAAAATAAAATCGAAAAATTTAAAAAGAAATAATTTAACGACAGAGATAACAGATAATATTAAGAAGAATATAAAAAAAGTTTCAAGTCCGTTATAATTGATTATTTGCAAATTGAAATAGTTGAAAATATAATATCCAATTAGTGATGCATTAATAATATATATTATGTTTAATGCAAAAGAAATTCTGTTTGTAACAATATTTCTTTCAGAAAATAATTTGCTTGCTACACTAAAATTTATTGTTGCTAAAATATTTGAAGAAATAAATTTTTTGTAAATAAGATTAATCCACGAAAAGAAAGCTAAAGATAATAAAGCAACAATAAGAATCCAGTCGGTTTGTGGGAAAATTTTGTCATTAACATCTCTTTCTGAGTGTCTTATAATGTTTTGAGAGAAATTGATGTTCGTTTTTGAGTGATTTGTAGATACTTCCTGTTTGTTATTTTTTTTTGTTTCTTCTGTTTTTTTTAATATTGAAACATCGTAAAAATATGTTTGTTTTAGGTTGGTTTTTTTCTTTACAGGAAAAACATATTTCATCTGTGCAACATCAAACTCAGGCGATGCTATTGTGTCATATTGTGTTCCTGAAATAGTGTCGTTAATATTTTTTTTATAAAGATTAAATCCTTTTTTTATATGTGTTATTTTACGAACAGGCTTTGGCGTTTCGGTTATAATACGTTCGGGAATTTTTTTAATTTTTATTTTACTATTTTTAATTATTAGTTTTTTGTGAGTGTTTAATGTGTCTTGTTTTGAAAAAGATATGTCTTGTAAGATGAGAGTATTATGTTTTATTGACGAAGTATCTTGCTGTGCTAAAATTAGAGTATTATGATTTTGTGTCATTATTTCCCGTCATAAAAATTTGTGCAAAATTAATAAAATATTCATAATATTGTAATTATAATTTTAAAATTTGAATTGCTGTTGTCTCTGAATAGATAGAAAGTTGCTAAGTAGTGTCTGCACGAAAACTCCTATATTGTCATTTCGATCCGCAAGCTGGTGGAGAAGAAATCTCATAACACAGTGTATATAGGCTGAATGGGATTTCTCACTTCGTTCGAAATGACAGCAGAATTAAAATTTCAAGGGTTTTCGTGCAAGCACTAAGCATAGTAACATAATGAGACAAAGGCGATTGGGATATAAGTCGGAAAGCGAACGGAATGAGCTTTTTAAAAACTCACTCCGTCATGTTTTTGAATTATTATTGTGTTTATGTAATGTGAAGAAGACAAGATTTTTTAATCAATTAAATTTAATATATTCATCATCCCAAATTTTAGAAGTAAATGTTTTTAATTCATCATCATATTTTTTTAATGCTTCATAGTATTCTTTATCGTTCATAATGTCTGCAGCTTCCTTATTTTCCGGCCTAGCATTACTTGGAAGAATTGATTTTTTAAAGTTTTCATAATGGTCTCTAATAGAGCAAGGCATTAACCAATTGTCAGGCGTTTTCGGGTGTGATACTCCATAATCTTTCTGCCATTTTCTGCCATTTTTCATAAAATCAGAAAACCCTGCATCAGCAATGGTTTTACCGTTTTTATACAAATCATAAACATTATCAACAGAATAGGGAACAAATACACAAGGCATAATATTACCATTCCAGTCAATGTAAATATACCCGCCATTTGGTCTGCCGTAAGCAATACATCCGTTTACTAATACACCGCTGTTCCAAAAATCAGCTACCAGATATTTTTTTTCTGATAAAACATATTCCCATTTTCTGTATAGTTTTACTCTGTCTTCGGGTTTTACCATTAAGTCAAAAGTGTCTTTACCTCTTCCAATAGGCATAAGTTGGAATTGCCACATGTATGTAGCTCCAAGTTTATCAAAGTATAAATCATAAAATTCATCAGTAAGTAATATGTCAACGTTTTTGCTTGTTGCTGTAACAGATATACCAAAAGGAACTCCTACTTCTCTTAAGTTTTCAAATGCTTGCAAGATTTTTTTATACACTCCTTTGCCTCTTCTTTCGTCAGTTTCTTTTTCATAACCCTCAACAGAAATTGCAGGGGTTACATTTCCTAATTCTGCAAGTTTTTTTGCAACATCTTTAGTTATTAATGTTCCGTTAGTGTAAACGAGAAAAAAAGTATCATTATATTTTTCAAAAATATCAAGCAATGTTTTTCCGTCATTTTTATACATAAATGGTTCTCCTCCACTTACCGTAACAAAATGGCTTCCGTAAATATCGTGATTTTCTTTAACAATTCTATCAACAATATCATAAGGCAACGTTGGTGTTGTTTTTGCATTAGATGACGCATAGCATCCTACACATTTTAAATTACATCGTTGTGTTGGCGACAAAACAATAAAACTGGGAGGGAGTTGTCCATATTTTTTTTCAAAAGTATCAGTAGTACTAACATGTTTTTCATTTTCATCGTTATAAAAAGTATTTACAACTAAAACTTCAACAAGTTTTTTTATAACATGTTTTGATATATAACCCTTGTCAACATTTCTAACCGCTGAGTATAACATAGCCGATACAAATTCATGTTTTTTTAATTGTACCTTTTTTAAATTTTCTGTGTTTTCTGTTACGGTTTTTTTATAAATGTATTTGTCTAACTGCTTTGTTAGGATTTTTCTAAGTTGCTTTTGGTTGACAATTTCATTTAAGGCATTTACTACTATTTTGTGTTTTTCCATGATAAAAATTTATTTGTTTTATTTAAGATTTAATTAATAACAAAATTTTAGAATAATTAAATTTATAACATCTTCAAGAGGGAAATTTTCAGAATCAATAACATAATTTATACTAACACCATCCATAATTGATGAAAACAATTTAGTTTCTGCAACAGGATTTTTAACTCCTTGTGTGGTAAAATAATTATTTAGTTTTTTTAAGATGGGAGAAGATAAATTTAAAATTTCGTCTTTTACTATTTTGAGTACAGGTGGCTGAATAATTATTGCAATGTAAAGTTTCCAGAATTTTAAGTTGTTTTTAATAATATTAAAGTTTTCTTTAATATAATGAGCAAATTCATCTTTTGTAAGTATATCGTTTTTGTTATTCCCAAAAGATGTTATTATTTCGGTTATTCCCTTTGATACAATTTTTTTTAGCAAATCCTCTTTGCTTTCAAAATAATTATAAAGCAACCCATTTGAGATGCTTGTTTTTTGTGCAATTGAATTAATTGTAGTATTGTGAAATCCGTTTTCTGCAAAAAGTTCGAGAGCCGCTTTTAATATTAAATCCCGTTTAATTTTTCTTATTTCTTCGTATTTTTCTTTGCTTCGTGGACACATAATAATAGTTTTGATTGAACGATTATTCAAAGGAAAGAATAAATTTGTTTTTTTCCAAATTTTTTTGTGATTTAAAATTTAATCTGCATTATTGACTATGTTGAGCGGCTTGTGGTTCATAAAAGTGAAATTAATTTTATGAATGAGTCCACTCCAAAAACCCTGTTTTCAAAAATACATATAAATTAATTAAAATTATATTGTTGATAATTAATGTTTTACATTTTGCAAAAATCTTGTTAATCCTGTTAATTTTGTCTAAAAACACTTTTCGGAGTGGACTCATGAATGCGTAATTGAATATGGAAAATAAAAATAGAAACGAGAGTGTGTTCACAAAAAAAACCCAATTTATATGAAATAACAAGATAAATTGGGATAAAAGAATGAAGCTAAATTTTCAACAAATTGAAACGAACAGTCAGAAAAACACACGCATTTTTTCAGTTAATAACTATTCAAACAATCTTTTAATTTTTTGTTTTTTAATTCTTTCGAAATTTTATGAGTGTTTCCGTAAATAGCTTTTTCCCACTCACCATACATTGGGTTTGGAAGAATAATAAATTTTGTGCCAAAGTCTTCTTTATTATTATCAACAATATCAATGGCGAGTTTTTCATTGCGTTTTTCATATATTTCTGAGTAATCGGTTAAGTTGTCACCAATAAAAAGAATTATGTTGTAGTCTTTTTTTATAATGTCTCGCCTTGCTTTTTTGCCAGATTCAGTTGTTTTTAATAAGAAATGAGTAGAATCAACACAAGGGAAATTTAATTCTTTCATGTTTTTCATTGTAACATCCAATTCTTCTTTCAAACGGTTCGAAACATAAAAAATTTCAACGCCTTTGTCTTTTGCATAGTTGGTAAAGTCAACAGCACCGGGCAGTGCTCTTGCTTTTGACAAAGATGTCCATTCTTTCCATGTTTTTTTACTGTAGCTTTTGCCTGTTTCAATACATTTTACCTGAAAAGGACTGTTGTCTAATACTGTTTCGTCAATATCAAGAACTACTGCTTTTTTTTGATTTTTGTCAAGCGTTGCAATTTTTTCATCAACAATCATTTTTGCCAACCTATACGATTGGTAATAAATTGCACGCATCTCTGCCGATTTTTGAAACCAAACAGTTGACATCAAAAGATGTTCGTTTGTTGTATCTGATTTTGTTTGTGTGTTTGCGTTATTAGTTTTGCTGTTGTTTTGACACGATACAATGCCAAATGATAACAATAAGCTTAAAAGAATAATTTTTTTCATGTTTTTATATTTTGAGATTAATTAATTAATTTTATAGTTTGCTTTTAATCTATGAATCCTCTCCGAAAAGGCTTCATAGCCGTCATTGCGAGGGCGAAGCCCGAAGCAATCTGTTGATAGTCAATGCGTAGGGATTGCTTCACTATCGTTAGCAATGACGAAAAATACTTTTCGAAGTGGAATCATTTATAAAGTATAAGCAAATAGTTTCTTATCTTTATAATTTTATTCTACAAAAGAACAAAAAAAAATATTCATTTGTAACTTTTTAATAAGTTTAAACGTTTTAGTATTGAATTTTGTACATTTTTTATGACTGTTGACGAATATAATAAGACTGTTGACTTGTATTCGGATAATGTGTATCGCTTTATATTAAAGAACATTAGAGATGTTGATAAGGCAAAAGACATTATTCAGGACACGTTTGAAAAGTTGTGGATAAACGCAGAGAAGGTTACTTTTTTAAAAGTTAAGTCGTATATTTTTACTACGGCTTATCACACTATGATTGATTTGATTCGAAAAGAAAAGAAACAAGCAGATTTTGAGTGTGTTAACCCGGAGCTGTATTCACACGATCAGCAGTATTCTGATTTAAGCGAATTGTTGAATGAAGCGGTTAGTAAATTGCCGGATATTCAACGCTCAGTTGTTTTGTTGAGAGATTATGAAGGATATTCTTACAAAGAGATTGCTGAGATTACAGAATTAAACGAGTCGCAGGTTAAAGTGTATATTTACAGAGCAAGAGTTTTCTTAAAAAATTATATTGGCAGTTTAGATGCTGTTGTTTAGTATTTTATTATTATGAACATTAACAGAAACAATTACGAAAGTTTTTTTCTCGATTATTTTGACGGAAGTCTTAGTCCCGAGCAAGAGGAACTGTTGTTTGAGTTTTTGTCGAAAAACAGTGACTTAAAATACGAATTTGATAATTTTGAAAACATAAAT
This sequence comes from Bacteroidota bacterium, assembly GCA_003648455.1. The sequence continues at coordinate 11,013 of QMPG01000020.1, read as the reverse complement.
CTTTGCGTAGATGATGTTACATTTCCGGATAAAAAAAATTTAAAAAAAGAATTAATCAGCACAGATAAATTTAATGAATATTGTATTGATAAACTTGAAGGTAAATTTTCTCCTAATCAAGAAAAATTTTTTAAAGATTATCTCAAAACACATCCCGATAGTAGAGGCGATTATGAACTTTATAAAAAAACAATTCTTCAACCCGATTTGTCTATTGTTTTTGAAAACAAACAAAAATTGAAAAAAATTGACTTTGATTTAGATTTTGAGAAAGTCTCTATTGCTTGCCTTGAAAATGATTTGTCTAAGGGCGAAAAAAGTAGATTTGAGCTTTTTATTAAACAAAATCGAGAGAAGCAAAAGGAATATGAGCAATTTAAAAAAACAATATTAGTACAAGATAAATCAGTTGTATTTGAAGATAAGATATCATTAAAAAAACACTTTGCCAGCAAAACAGATAAAATAAAAAAAATATTTTCTTATGTGTCTGCAGCCGCAGCTGTTATTTTGTTCTTTTTTGGATTTTCTTATTATCAAAATCTTTTGAATACAGAAAAAGTGGCTATGTCTAAAATAGATTCTTTAAAAACTCCTGTTTTTTTTTCTAATCCGGCTGATTTTTTAAATTCAAAAGCCAATCAAAAAAAGTATTTTTACGCTAAAAATTATGGGTCAAAACAATATAAAAAAATGATTAGAGAGCAGGCTGAAATTAAGAAGAGAAAAGAAAGAGAAAGTATAAAGCCAATTGAATCTTTGCAAAATATTAGATTTGCCAATAATTATGACAAGAGTATTGTTGCAAAACCAAAATCATATAAAATAATAAAAACTTACCCTAAAAAATACAATACAATTTCAGATGCAGTAGTTCAAAAAATTTCTGAAGAGGTAATAAAGCCCGAGAATACTTCCGGTAGTATTAGTATGTGGGATATAGCAAAAGCAGGAATTAGAGCAATTAACAATTTAACAGGATGTAAGATTGAATTGGAAAAACAAGTTTCAATAAATGGGAAAAAAGAAACACTTGCACTTAACGCCAGAAATTTTAATTTCTCTACAAAAATTAAAAAAAACAAATAAGCCCTGTAACAAAACAACAACAATATCCGTCTTATTACCGAATTTGAATTAATTGTACATTGAAGAGTTATGTAATATTATTCTCAATACGCAAAATTGATGCGGTTATAATTAATAAGGAACAGAAAACAAAAAAAACAAAAAAAACAAAAAAAATGAAAAATTTTACAAGTTTATTTTTAGCAATGATTTTGACAATGAGTCTGTTGGCTCAGAATGCAGATACACTAAATGTTGAAAAGGTTGACACAATTACAACAAATGTTTTTGAAGACACAGCTATTGTTGAAACAGCAATTATTGACAGTTCTTCAAAAAAAATGCATGTCAATGTTAAGGGAAAAGAAATTCTAATTATTCAAAATGAAGATGGAACAACAAAAGTAAATGTTTTACAAGATGATGATGCAAAAACAGTAACACTAAATGTTGATACTAATGTTGACTATTTTAATGATGATTTTGATTCCGACACTACAAGACTTAGAATAGGGAAAAAGAAAATTATTATTATTGATGATGGTGATTATGAAAACATTTCTTTTCATAAAGACATTTTTGATGATGAAGATGGCAAATTTAAAGGACATTTCGGAGGAATTGATATTGGTATAAACAATTATTTTACGAGTGATTTTACAACTAGTTTGCCGGTAAGTGAGGAATACCTTGATTTAAACACAGGAAAATCTTGGGGAGTAAATCTCAATCTGTTTCAACAAAGCATAGGCATAATTAAGAACAATGTTGGTTTGGTAACAGGTTTAGGATTTGAGTTTAATAATTATCGCTTTGATAATAAGCAGATGGTTTTGTCCGGAGATTCAACGGTTTTATATGCCTTTAATGAAACACAAAAAACGTATCAAAAAAACAAACTTGCAACAACCTATTTAACAGTACCTTTATTGTTAGAATTTCAAATACATGCAGGAGAAAGAAACAAACCTTTTTTCTTGTCTGTTGGAGCTGTAGGAAGTATTAAGTTGGGATCTCATTTAAAATTAAAAACTGATGGTGGAAGCAGAGAGAAGCAACGAAATGATTATCATTTATCTCCGTTTAGATATGGGGTGACCGCCAGAATTGGTTATGATGACTTTGCTGTATTTGCAAATTATAGTCTTCAACAAATGTTTGAAAAGGATAAGGGTCCGGAGTTATATCCTTTCACAATTGGCGTGAGTTTCTTAATTTTTTAAAAAAATAATTTTATGAAAAAACCGTTCAGTCTTTGAGCGGTTTTTTTTATGTGCGAATTTGAGTGTTTGTTTTGTAAATTATAAAATTTCGTGCACAAAAACAGAAAAGCAAATTTTTTTTATCACGATTGTTTTCTTTAAAAAAGAAAAATGAATTAATTTGGCTAGATAATTTTAAGACTGTTTTATTTCAATGAGAATAGTAAAAAAGATTTTTATTAGCATAATTGTAATTTTTGTATTAATAATTACAGCAGGCTTTGTTTTTGCTTATTTTTTCGAAGATGAGGTTAATGAGCTTTTTGTCAGGCAAGTAGATAAGCATTTAGAAACAAAGATAGATGTTAAAAAAATTAATTTTTCAGTATTGAATAATTTTCCAAATGCATCCGTTGAGTTTGCTGAGGTTGTCGCCTTTTCTCCACAAGGAATAAATAAAAAGAGTTTTAAAAATCGAAGGTCAGATACTTTATTTACTGCTAAAACATTCATTTTCGAATTTAATATTGTTGATATTATTAAAAAAAATTTTAATATTCATAAGATAAACATTAAAAATGGAATGCTATATCTTGCTGTTGATAACAACGGGAATGATAATTATCATTTTTTTAAGAGTAATAAATCAAACGACCAAAGTTTTAATATTAAACTAAAGCAAATAAAACTATCTAATGTTAGTGTTATATATGATAATTTATTGAAAAAAACGACAATAAAAGCCTACACAGATAAATTGTTTATTCAAGGCAATTTATCATCAAAAAATTATCACCTTACAACAAAAGGAAATTTAAAATTAGAAAAATTAGCTTTCGGTAATGTTAATTATATAAATAACAACGAAGCTTCATTATTACTTGATGTTGATGTTGAGAACGATACATTTAGAATTTTAACCGGAAGGCTTTCTGTCTCCGACTTAGTTTTTGATGTTACCGGAGATTTTAGATTGGGAGAGAAAATTTACCCTCAAATTACTATAAAAGGTCAACAGTTAAGTTTAGAATCTCTTATTTCTGTATTACCACAAAAGTATAATTATATTAAAAAAGAATATTCCGGAACAGGAAAAGTTTTTTTTAATACTAAGATAACCGGGACAATAAGCAAATTTCAATCCGCTCATATTGAATCAAATTTTGGCATTAGCAATGCATCAATATTAAATAAGAAAACAAAAATTAAGATTAATAAAATAAATGCAAAAGGATTGTTTTCAACAGGAAATTTGAACAAGCCACAAAGTTCTTATTTGAAAATTTTTGAATATAGCGCAGCTTTAAATGAAAGTTTTTTTAGCGGAGCTCTTAGTTTTAAGAATTTCAATTTTCCCGATTTGCACATAAAAATTAATACCGATTGCAATCTTGAAGAATTACAACGGTTTTTTAAATTTAATACAATAAAAAGCATAAGTGGAAGCTTGAAAGCAAAAATTGATTTTTTTGACACAATAAAAAACATTAAGAAATATTCTTTTGAGAACTTTAAAAATTCATTGACAGGAGGAACTATCTCATTAAAAAACATAAAAGTTCAATTATCAGGAAGCGATTATTTGTTTTTTGATATAAACAGTAACATGAATTTTAATGGAAATGATTTTAATGTAGAACAAATGTCTTTTAAAACAGGCGGAAATAAATTTATATTTAATGGGCATATAAAAAACCTTGTTTCATATTTGTTTGAAGATAATCACACCTTGTTTGTTAATGGAAATGTTTACTCTCCAAGATTAATAATTGATAGTTTGTTTGAATTTCAAACAGATAATGAACAAAATAAAATAAATTTTCCTGATAACATTGATTTAGATGTAGAGTTTAATGCAAAAGAATTTTTATGGGATAAATTTAAATCAAAAAAAATAAAAGGGAAACTTAATTATCACAATAAGTCTTTATGTTTTAATTCGTTGTTTTTTCAGGCAATGCAAGGAAATGTTTCTGCCGATGGTTTTTTTACACAAAAGCCAAATGGGAATTTTGTGTTAACAACTATGGCAGATTTAAATAATATTGATGTCAAGAATTTGTTTTTTACATTTAATAATTTCGGACAAGATTTCATAAAGCATAATCATTTAAAAGGAAAGGGTACTGCTAATATTAATTTATTGTCAGAGTGGGAAAACAATTTTGATTTCATCCCAAAAACATTATATGTAACAAGTTCATTAACAATAAAAAACGGAGAGTTGATTAATTTTGAGCCTGCAAAAGAGCTTTCTTCTTTTGCAAAAATTGAAGAGTTAAAGCACATTAAATTTTCAACTCTTACAAACGATATAATGATTAAAGATGAGAAAGTTTATATACCCGAAATGAAGGTTAATTCGTCAGCTTTCAATTTGTTTTTTTCAGGAGAACAGAGTTTCAAAGGAGATATTTCATACAAAACACGATTGTTGTTATCAGAAGTATTGGCAAAAAAATCATTACTATCAAAAAAGGAGAATAGTGAGTTTGGTGTAATTGAAGATGATGGGTTAAATAGAACAAGTTTATATTTCATAATTACAGGAACAACCGACGATTATGTTGTTAAGTACGATACTAAGAGAGCAAAAAAACAAATCAAAAAACGATTTAATAAAGAAAAAAAAGAGTTTAAAACAATATTAAATGAAGAATTTGGTTTATTCAAAAAAGACACTTCTGTTATATTTAATAAGATAAATAAAAAAAAGGCACCGGCTCAGCCATTTATTATTGAGTGGAACGAAGAAGACACAAAAGAAAAAAACGAATTAAAATAATTGTTATGAATGTTTATGCTAATAAAAAAACATGGAAGCTTCTACTTTTTATCGTTGCCGTTATAATTGGTATCTCTTCTTTAAAGTTTACCGATATATTAGTAAAAAAACTTTCTGTTGAAGAAAGAAAGAATGTAAAATTGTGGGCAGAAGGAACAAAACAATTAGTGCAAAACGAAAACATGGATCAGGATGTAACTTTTGTTTTAAAGGTTCTTGAAAAAAACGAAACTGTTCCTGTTATATTAGCAGATGAAAACGATAGTATTATTGCATACAGGAATTTAAAACCGTCAAAATTTCATAAAAAGGCTTATTTTAAGCATCAACTTGAGTTAATGAAAAAAGAGCACGAGCCTATTGAGATTATTATATCAGAAGATTATAAGAATTATATTTATTACAAAAAATCAATATTATTAAAACAACTATCAATTTATCCTTTTGTGCAGTTGGGAGTAATTGTTTTATTTATTATTATTTCATATTTTGCATTTAGTTCGTCGCGTAAAGCAGAGCAAAATAAGGTTTGGGTAGGTATGTCGAAAGAAACAGCTCACCAGTTAGGCACTCCAATATCATCATTAATGGCTTGGGTCGAAATATTAAAACAAAGTGATGAAAATGTTGAATATATAAAAGAAATTGAAAAAGATGTAAATCGTCTGCAAAAAATTGCCGATCGGTTTTCTAAAATTGGATCTACCCCTGTCCTTATAAACACTAATATTATTGAGTTATTAGTTAGTTCTGTTAATTATATGAAAACAAGAGTTTCTAAGGATGTGATATTTAATTTGCATTTTTCTGCTGATGAACAAATTTATGTGCCGGTTAATGTATCTTTGTTTTCGTGGGTAATCGAAAATTTATTTAAAAATGCAACAGATGCCATAAATGGTAAAGGTATTATTAATATCTATCTTGAAGAAACAAAACATATTGTAAATATTGATATAAAAGATTCAGGAAAAGGAGTCCAAAAATCAAAGCAGAAAATAATCTTTAATCCGGGATTTACAACAAAGAGTAGAGGCTGGGGATTAGGACTGTCTTTGTCGAAACGAATTATTGAGCAGTATCACGCAGGTAAAATCTTTGTGAAAGATTCTGAGATTAATTATGGAACAACATTTAGGATTGTGCTTCAGAAAAAAGTTAATCAGAAAACTATTATTTGAAGCAGAGACAAAATGAATTATATTTAATCCCGAAAAAAATATAAAAAACCAGAATATTCGATAAAAAAACAAAAAATATTGAGGCGTAATGTGTTGTATGTTAAATGGTTGTAAAACAAAAGGGTTGTGTGTTAAGTGTGCTGTAATGTAATGATTTTTGTTTTCTTGCAAACACTATTTATTATTCTTTGGTATATTAATATTAATTTATAATTTTGCACGGATTTTTATCTAACTAAAATTGAAATATTTAAAACAATATTGCATTCCTGTTAAGGAATTAAAACAAGAGGTTTATAATTTCGATTTTTATGTTAACGATAAGTTCTTTGAGCAATTTGAAAATTCAGAGATTAAAAAAGGTAATGCAGATGTAAAGATCACTTTAAAAAAGAACTCTCAAAATATTATTTTAGAGTTTGATATTAACGGAAGCGTTAATGTTATGTGTGACAGATGCCTTGATTATTTTGATTTGCCGATTAAAATTAATGAAAAATTATTTTTTGTTTTTAGCAATGAACATAAATCATCATCACACGATTTTATTATTCTTAATTTAAACGAAAATGAAATTAACGTTGCACAATATATCTATGAATTTATTATATTAAATTTGCCAATTAAAAAAATTCATCCAAATGATGAGTTTGGTAATAATGCATGTAACAAAGAAATGCTTGAGAAACTAAATTCGTATACACAAAAAAAAGAAACAGAAATAGATCCAAGGTGGAATAAATTAAAAAGTTTAATTAAATAATCTAAGAAAATGGCACATCCTAAAAGTAGAATTTCTAAACAAAGAAAGCACAAAAGAAGAACACATTACAAAGCAGCACTTCCAACATTAGCAACTTGTTCTAATTGCGGAGCAACTGTTGAATACCACAGAGTATGTCCTGAATGTGGATATTACAGAGGAAAACTCGCAGTTGAAAAATTTGCAAAAGTGTAATTTTTTGAATGCTAATGCTTTTTTAACCAGCTTAATTAAATAAATACAAGCTGATTTAAGTTTGTTTATAAATAATGAAAAAATTTAAACAATGGCAATAATTCGTGCAAAAATTTCAGGAGTAGGCGCTTATGTTCCCGAATATATTTTGAACAATGAAGAATTGAGCAAAATGGTTGATACTTCTGATGAGTGGATAATGACCAGAATCGGTATCAAAGAAAGACGAATATTAAAAGGCGAGGGTAAAGGCACTTCTGATTTAGGCGAGAAAGCCGTTATGCAATTGCTTGAGAAAACAGGAACGTCTCCGGATGAGGTAGATATGCTTCTTTGTGCATCTGTTACTCCCGACATGCAATTTCCTGCAACAGCAAATATTATTAGCGATAAAGTCGGAATAAAAAATGCTTTTGGCTATGACATTAACGCAGGTTGCTCTAGTTTTTTGTTTGCATTATCAACAGGAGCTAAATATATTCAATCCGGACAATACAAAAAAGTTGTAATTGTTGGTGCCGAAAAAATGTCATCAATTGTTGATTACACAAATAGAAATGTGTGCCCTATTTTTGGAGACGGAGCAGCTGCTGTAATGCTTGAACCGACAACCGATGATGAAGGCATAATTGATGAGATATTGCATGTAGATGGTTTTGGCAGAAAATATTTATATCAAACAGCAGGAGGTTCCGTAAAACCGGCTTCACACGAAACCGTTGATGCAAGAGAACATTTTATTTATCAAGACGGAAGACCTGTTTTTAAATACGCAGTTGCCGATATGGCAGATGTCTCTGTAGAGATGATGAAAAAACACAATTTATCTAAACATAATTTAAATTGGTTTGTCCCTCATCAAGCAAATATGAGAATTATTGAGGCTGTTGCTAAAAGAATGGGTATTGATAAAGAACAGGTAATGATTAATATTCAAAAATATGGCAACACTACCTCTGCAACACTTCCTCTTTGTCTTTCTGATTGGGAAAGTAAATTAAGAAAAGGAGATAATTTAATATTATCAACTTTTGGTGCCGGATTTACATGGGGAGCCATTTATCTTAAATGGGCATATGATGGAAATAAAATATAAAAAATTAAAACTCTCCGAAACGAGAGTTTTTTTTTTGAAAAAAAATATACACCTTTGTGTTAAAATTTTGAATAAATTATAAAAATTATATAAAGATGGCTAAAAATATTGAAGTAGAAAATAAAGCAGTTAATTTAATTGCACCGGGAACAACAATTACAGGAGATGTAGTTTCTGATGGAGATATTAGAATTGAAGGATCAATAAACGGAAATATTAATACTAAAGGAAAAGTTGTTGTTGGTGTTACAGGAAAAGTAACCGGAGAAATCTTTTGTAAAAATTTCGATTTGTCTGGTAAAATAGAAGGAAAAGTAAACGCAGAAAAACTGTTGTCGTTAAAATCAACAGCAAATATATTAGGAGACATAAATGCAGGGAAATTGGCTGTAGAGCCAGGTGCTGTTTTTACCGGAAACTGTAAAATGAAAGATAATGGATTAAACTCATCAGGAACATTTAATGCAGGAAAAAAAGCCTAGCTCGAAAAAGAAAGATGAAAATTTTAATAACTATGTAAAGTATTCAAGCATTGCATTCCAAATGCTATTGATTATATTGATAGGCGTTTTTGGAGGAATGAAATTAGATAAATATTTTAATTGGGATTTCCCGGCTTTCACAGTTGTTTTATCAGTTTTGTCTGTAGTTTTTTCTGTTTATTATGCAATAAAGGATATAATTAAATTAAAATAATTTGTTTAAAGGTTTTTTAAGAAAAATATTAATTTTTTCTATTATAATTTTAATAATTGCAATAATATTGTTTACAACAATATTAAAAGAATATTATATGCCTATATATTTATATTCTTTATTATTTTGTTTTGCAATTACCGGTCTGTTTCACTTCATTTTAGTGAATGTTTATAACAAAAAACCTACCAAATTTGCTAATAATTATTTGTTGCTAACAACGATTAAAATGCTTGTTTATTTAATTTTTGTTTCAACTTATTTGATTTTTGTTAAAATTAATGTATTTTGGTTTGTTATTGTTTTTTTAATATTATACTTGTTGTTCGCTGTTTTTGAAGTTATTGCAGTCTTGTCAATGTTAAAAAGAAATTAAAAAGACGAAAAGAACAATAATTTATGTGGTTTTTTTCGTTATATTATAAAAAGAAAGTTTGTAGATGATTAATTTGAAAAGAAACATATTTAAATGTGTTTTAACAACGATACTAATTTTTAATATCTCGTTAGTTGCAACTGCAAATACAAATCATAAAGAAGAACACTCAAAATTTAAGCCCGGAGAATTCATTATGCATCATATTTATGATGCTCACGAATGGCATATTTGTACAATAGGCGAAAAACATATATGTATACCACTATTGATTATTGTCCATAGCGAAACAAAAGGCTGGAATGTTTTTAGCTCAAGAAAATTTCATCATGGCGAAAAATCATACAAAGGATTTAAACTTGAAAAAGAAGGCAAATACGCAGGAAAGATTGTTGAGGTTTTAGACGATGGTGTTACAATTAATGAAGCGGTTTCTTTGCCACTCGATTTTTCTATAACAAAAGACGTTGTTGGTGTCTTTTTCAGCCTATTAATAATGCTTTGGGTTTTTATTTCTGTGGCAAAAGGATATGATAAGAATAAAGGCAGGGCTCCAAAGGGAATACAGTCTGCTGTTGAACCAATAATACTATTCATTCGCGACGATATTGCTAAACCATCCATTGGAGAGAAACAATATGAAAAATTCACTCCATTCTTACTGACAATATTTTTCTTTATTTTAATAAATAATTTGTTCGGATTAATACCAATTTTTCCTTTCGGAGCAAACCTTACAGGAAATATTACAATTACAATGGTTTTGGCATTGTTTACATTTTTTGTTACAAATATTAGTGCAAACAAGCATTATTGGAAAGAAATTTTTAATTCACCAACAATACCTTGGTGGTTGAAATTTCCAATACCATTAGTTCCAATAGTTGAAATACTTGGAATGTTTACAAAACCATTAATTTTAATGATTCGTCTTTTTGCAAACATGTCTTCTGGTCATATTATTGCATTGGGGTTTTTCAGCTTAATATTTGTTTTTGGAGAAATGTCAGTAGGTCTAGGCTACGGCGTTTCTTTATTATCAGTTGCTTTTTCAATATTTATGACAATGCTTGATTTGTTAATTTCTGTTATTCAAGCTTATGTGTTTACATTATTGTCGGCAATATATTTTGGAATGGCAACAGAAGAACATTAATTTAATTTTGAGTATTTTTTTATTAACTAAATATATATAGCATGATTAATTTATTAATTGTTTTACAAGCAGTTGCCGGAGGAGTAGCTCTTGCTAAATTTGGTGCAGCAATAGGTGCAGCATTAAGTGTTTTTGGAGCAGCATTTGGTATTGGTAAAATTGGAGCTAGTGCAATGGAAGCAATTGCACGTCAACCTGAAGCAGCTGGTGATGTTCGTTCAAACATGATTGTTTCTGCAGCCCTTATTGAAGGTGTTGCTTTTTTTGCAATTGTTGTTTGTTTACTTATTCTTTTTGTTTAAAGAATGTTTTTTAACCTCATGTTTTAGCGGTTGGCTGAACCATGAGGTTAATTTTAAATTAAATTTAATTAAATTAAATTAAAAATTTATTATAATGGAATTAGTAACTCCCGGATTAGGTTTGTTTTTTTGGATGGTTCTTTCATTCTCAATCGTTTTATTCTTGTTAGTGAAATTTGCATGGAAACCAATT
>QMPG01000019.1 GCA_003648455.1 Bacteroidota bacterium | reverse complement strand
CTAATTTCAACAGGCAATATCCAAGAAATTGAAGTAACAGCACACACTGGCGTTGGTAAATATTTTTTTATTACAAAGATGCGCGGATCTGAAACATCAACATCTTCAAGCTTATATCCATCGACAACATATCCTTTTTTTGTATCTTTTCGTATGCAAAAAATTTTTCCTGATTGAATTGGATTTTTCAATGCTTCGGCGACTCGTACCATCAGAATTAAATTTCCATTTTTAAGTCTTGCCATTCCGGGATTGAAAGCACCTAAAACATAGGTCTCCATATCAATATCTTTTCTTAAAGGAGAATATGAGAGATCAATATCTTCCGGTTTAAGAATAATTTTATCAAATTTAAATTCCTCCATCTTTAATTTCCCGATTTAAATATTATACAAAGGCTCCCCTGTTAATGCATTTTGGGGATATTTATTACATAATTCAGCTAATACATCTTCATGACTAATACCTACATTTAAAACAGTGTCGTTTCCTCCATAATAAATAAAAATTGTTCCATCGTTTAACCTTCTTGCACCACAACTAAAAACCACATTTGGGACATGAACGTAATCTGAACTTTTTACTTTACAATCGTCTTGTGAAGGAAATAAAACAGGTATATTAGAAATTCTTATTTTTTGAGGGTTGTCAAAATCATGAAGCATTACACCAAGCACATAAGGATTACCATCCATTGTTTTTCTTACACCATGAAAAATGCTTAACCAACCATATTTTGTTTTTATTGGAGGAGCTCCCGGACCTATTTTATCTGAAAAAGAACTTGGCCCGCCACCCTGTTTCATTAACGGTTCGTTTTTAAGCTGCCATTTATTTTTAAAAATGTCATCAGAATATCCAATATGAATTTCAGAATATTTACCGCCTGTCACATCAATTGTATTATCATTTGGCCTGAAAAGAGCAACAAATTTATTGTTTATCTTTTGTGGGAAAATAACAACATTTCTCATGTCAATATCCATTATCACACCATGTCTGACAATGGATTTAAAATCTTTAGTTGTTACCATTGAAATTCTGACTCTGTCTTTTATTGTTCCATGGTAAGCACTATATGTAATAAAATAAGTATCATCAATTTTCGTTATTCGCGGATCTTCCACCCCTCCTTTTTCGTTTTCTATTAATTGATTAATGTTTAAACCTGCAGCTATTTTATCGTTTTTTGTACAAGGTTTAAGAAACGGTGTTGGACTAATTTCCCAATTTGATAATCCGTTATTGCTTTTTGCTAATCCAATAAGTGAAATACCATTACGCAGATGTGAACGAAAAAGCAAAATAGTTTTATCATGAAATTCAGTAACCCCGGCATTGTGAACAGTAATTACTTTTAATGCCGAGTTATTCCAAGTTTTGTTTACATCATGGCACGTTAATATGGGATTATTTAAAAATCTTTTTACCGGATTATTTAAACTTATTTCGTATTTTCCGCCTTGTATTTCTACAATCTTTTTTATTAAGTTCATTTTTATTGATAATTTTTAATTACTTGTTTTGCTATTTCATTTGTTTCAATAGCTTGCATACTCAAAAGGGCTTCGATGGTCGATTCTGCTCCTGAATTATAATTAATGTTATTTGCAGAATCTATACCATCAAATGCTATTCCTGAATTTGTATTGTAAATAATTTGATTAGCCGGATTGTTACCAAAAAACCATGTTGCTAAATCGCCTGCCTCTTTTGCAAAACTATTATCCTTAGTAATTGCATATGCTTCTAAAGATGCATATATCATTGGAGTTATACAATATGCTATTTGCGGAAATTGGCTATAATCATCTATCACTAAAGAGTCATTATTATTTACTATGCTGAATTTATGGATAAAACCTTTTTTAATACAATAAGGATAAAAATATTTCACTTCGTTTAGTCCTGCGTTTATTAATGTTTCATCTTGTAATATTTTGCCTGAATATAATAATGCGTAAGCTTGCATATTTCCCCAAGCGTGCCACTTATTTTTCCAACTCATAAAAGCATAATACGGAAATGTGTCTTTATTACCAAATTGGTCTTCAGTCAGTGCCTGATCTAAATTTAAAATTAAATCTTTAAGCATTGTCGATTTGTTTATCTGATAATAATTAGTAAGTGCAACAATAATAATTGACAATTGGTCAGCTCCCGGAGATATTGCATATTGAGTGATATTAATGCCATTAATTATAGTTATCTCTGATGGTTTTGAGAACTGTTGATTTATTCTTTCAATTAATTCATCCATTACCGGAATGGTCTTGTTTTTTAAATCATTGAGCTTAGGGGATTCGAGCATATTAAGCTCAGACAAAGCCCACAAAGCCCGCCATGACCAAAAATTGGGAGTAGGTATACTATTTTGATGTATTATATTTATTTCATCATTAGGAAACATAAAATTATAAAAATAGCCATTGTCAGCTTTCATATATAAAATAAAATTTGTTAATGATTTTATTTTTTTAAGATATTCTGCATCAGGTTTAATTTTATACTGGCGACAATAAAAAATTAAAGCCCGCGAAACATCATCGACACACGTATAGCCTTCATCATCATCAGTAACAACCTCATAATTAGGTGCGTTGCAATAAATCCAAATTGTGCCTAGGGTATTGCCATTAATATTAATTTCCTGATATAATTGTTCTAAATGATTAGTATTTACTAAAGAACTATTATCTACATATGTTTTATCACACGAGCATAAAAAGGATGATGATAATAATATTAAAATAATTATTTTCTTTTGCATAGCAATTTATTTGATTTAAGTTCTTCTAATATTTCATTCGTATTAGCAATTGCAAAACTTGATGAAATATCTGACAAAGCATATGGTATAATCAGTTTATCGTAATGTTGCAAGAACCCGCATGTATAAACAACATTAGGCACATAACCCACACGTTCAGATTCATTAGGAGTAAAAAAAGGATTATCCAATGTGCTCAAAACTTTTTCAGGATTATTTAAATCAAGCAAAGAAGCACTCATAACATATTTTCTAAGAGGTCCAACGGCATGTGTTAATAATAGCCATCCCTTTGAGGTTTTAATTGGACTACCACAATTCCCTAATTGTAAAAAATCCCAATCGTATTGTGATTTTTGTATTATCTTGTAATTATCCCAGAAATAAAGATCGTCAGAATACATTATTGATATATTTTCTCCATCTTGTCTGCCAATCATTGCATATTTACCATTAATTTTTTCAGGAAAAAGAGCCATACCTTTATTAAAGGCAGCATTACCATAAAGAGAATGAATTTTAAAACAATTAAAGTCTTCTGTTTCTATTATTTGAGGGCGAATATTATTGCCATTATAAGCAGTGTACGTTCCAATGTATTTTGGTTTATCTCCATCTGAAAATTTCACAAATCTGACATCCTCCATGCCCATAACTTCTGCATTTGATCTTGGGAAGATAACCCGATTATTTATTTCAATATTCTCTTCAAAAGAAATCTCATAGTTAGTATCGAAGATGTCAAATAATGCAACTTTGGTTGTTTCGTTATTTGTTTTTTTACTGTCAATATTACTAATTATTTCTAAAGCTTCTTGCCTTGAAAACTTTTCGGGGAATAAATTCAATATTGATTTGTCGATATTTTTATAAAATTCAAAACGTTTTATTAAAAAAGTTTTTTGAAAAGTTGTGTTTTCAACTTTGCCAAAACACATAACATCCGAAGACATAGGATCTAAAGCAATATTACCTTCTTTAGAAATAATTCCTGTTCTGAACTCAATAGAAGAGATATGCCCTTCGCCGGTTGCTCTAAGACTTAAAATAAATCGAAGTTCACCTTTATTCAAATTGCTTTGGTCCGGATGAGCTACAATAGAAGGATTAAATAAAGCAGCAGATTCAACAGAATATTCTTTTGTGAGATAAGTGCCTAATAATAATTTTTTTTGTAACGATTGAGTTTCAGGTGAAGAAACAAGTGGTTCAATATTTTTATAATGTTGTAATAATACTTCCTTTAATTTTACATGTCTATTTTCGAATTCCTGTAAAACTTTATTTAATGTACTATTTGCAATATTCTCATCTAAAGTAGCGATTTTATCTGCAAGATTTTTTATTCTTTCTTCGGTGTCTAACTCAATAAACAAAGGAATTACTCTTTCTGATTTTGATATAATATTAATATTTGTTCTTTCTACATTAATCATATTTCTGTATTTTCTAATAATTTTTATTGTTAATTTTTTTATCCTTTAATTCCGGAAGATGCCATGCTTTTTATAAAATATTTTTGAAAAAATAAATATGCAATCATAATTGGTGTAGCAAGTAATACTGCTGATGCTAATTTCACTCCTAATTGCCCTTCTGCTCGCCCACCAACGGCGAACAAAGTAACTAATTGCGGCATAGTCATTAAATTTGATTTTCTTATAACAATTAATGGCCATAATACGTCATTCCATGAATTCATAAAAGTTATTAATGCCACAGTTATAATTGTTGGTATAATATTTGGCCACAATACTCTAAAAATTATTGTTAAGTTATTACATCCGTCAACTCTGGCGGCATCTATCAAATCATCAGGAATTGCTTTGAATATCTGCCTAAACATTATTATGGCAAATGCACTGTTAAGAGCCGGAATTATAAGAGCTGCAAAAGTATCTACCCATCTAAATTTTATCATTAAAATATAGTTAGGTATTAATGTGATTTGAAAAGGAAGTGTCATTGTGAAAATTATAATAAAAAACAATAAATCTCTTCCTTTAAAGTTTAATTTTGCAAGGGCAAAGCCAACCATTGAACCAAAAATAACAACGCCAATAGTAGAACAACTTGCGACAAATGTGCTGTTTAACAACGATTTAAAAATTGGAATTTTGGCAAACATATGAGAATAATTACCAAAGGTAAAATTTTGTGGTAAAAATATGAGTGTCCCAATTTCTTTTTCAGGAGTAAAAGAAGCTACAATCATCCAAAAAAAAGGATATAAGAAACTTATTGCAGCTACCGTTAATAATATATGTGTTATAATTTTTCTGATTTTCATTTTTAAAATAAATTTGTCTGTTCTTATATCAATTATCTAATCGTTTTTTTCTATTGTGTATTTCTGAATTACAACAACTATCATAATAACAACAGATGCAAATATTCCTAATGTAGCAGCATATCCCATATGATAAAATTCAAAGGCCTGTTTGTAAATATATAACATAATAGATAATGTGCTATTTAAAGGTCCACCGCTTGTCATAATATATGGTTCAATAAAAAGGCTAAATCCACCAATTGTAGAAAGAATTAGCACCATAAAAATTGTGGGATTAATGGCAGGCAAGGTGATATGCCAAAATTTTTGCCATTGGCTTGCACCTTCGACATCTGCTGCCTCATAATACGCTTGTGGTACTGTTTGCAAGCCTACTAAAAATAAGATAACATATAGCCCAATATTTTTCCATGTTGCCATTATGGCAATTGAAATTATAGCAACATTTTTGTTTGTCAACCATGCAACTTTCCCTAATCCTATGTCTGTTAATAATTTATTTATCAATCCCGAATCATATCCATATAACTGCTGCCACAGAATAGTTATAACAACTCCGGAAATAATAAAAGGTAAAAAGAAAGCTGCTCTAAAAAAACTTTTAAATAATATTTTTTGATTGAGGAAATATGCTAAAGTTAATGCAATAATAATTTGAAGAGGAATATGTATTATCAAGAAAAGGAATGTATTATATAAAGATTTCCAGAACAATCTATCTTGGAATAATCTAATAAAATTATCAAATCCAACATATTTCATTGGAGATATTATATTCCATTTAAAAAAGGTTAGAATTATAGAAAAAATTACAGGAAAAACTATAAATAAAATTAAATGTATCAGATATGGTGATACAAAAAAATATGGCGAGATTGATTTTTTAAATTTATTTTTAGACATAGTTTGCAATATATATTATTTAGTTTTTTGTGCGTAGTAAGACATTAACAGCTTTTTCGGCATCACCAATAGCCTTTTCAGGGCTTTTCATGTCATATAATACGCATGCTTCATATTCTTGCGAAATAATATCCAAAACTTCTGTTATAACTTCGCAATTGTCAATTCCTTTTATATATTTTGCTTGTTTTGCAAATATTTTTAATTTAGGATTCTCCTTAAAATAATTTTCATAATCTTTAATAGTATCAATACCATATCTTCGCGGTAGTTGTCCTGTTGTTTCAAGAAATTTCAAATCTCCTTTTTTATCAATCATTGTTTTTATAAATTCAAAAGCCAATTGTGGATTCTTACACGTATTGAATATTACTATATTTTTAGGATCGCAATAAGTATAGATTGTCCCTTTATGATTGTCCGGAACAGGTATTGGAAAGAAATCATATTCAAAATTTTTGGGTTTAAATTTTTCTAAATGTTTAATTTGCCATGGACCTGTAAATTCTGTAGCCACCTTTCTTGCAATAAAAGGATCTGAACCTGCTGACTTTTGATCTTTTGAGAAATAATTATTTTTATATAAATCTTGTAAAAATCTAAATACTTCTATTGCATATTTATTATTAAAACACGCTTTATTGTTTTTCACTAATGGGAGTCCGTCTGAAGCAGCTATGTACAATGTGTAAAAGTTGAATAGTTGTTGATACCAAACAATTTTAACAGATGTGTTTCCAAACCATTGATCTACATAACCGTCTCCATTAATATCTTTTTTAAATTTTTTTGCTGCACTCAGGTAACTCGAATAAGTCTGAGGCAAAGAATCTAATTTTAAAGAAGAAAACAAACCTTTATTATATAAAGTCATTATAGGATTAATCTTCCATGGAATTTGATAGATGTGACCATCAGAGGAGGTAACCTCTTTAATGGTTGAAGAATCACAGCGGGTATGAATAAATTCATTAAATCCAACTAGTGTATCAAGAGCAATCAAAGCATGAGATTTGGCATAAAACTCTACTGAGCCTTGCCACATATTTGAATAAATATCAGGAGTGGTTTTGCCAACAACAGCAGCTAAAACCATCTCTTCACTAGACTGTCCTTCGGGAACCGGTTGGAATTTTATTAAATTATGGGGATGTTTTTTATTCCATTGGGTAACCATTTTTTTTGAAAAAATTATTTCACCATTATTATTTGATGACCAATAGCTCAATGAAACATTTTTCTTATGTTTGTTCTGAATGCAACTATTCAAAAGAAACATTGAGAACAATATGTATAGAAAATATTTAAAGTTCATTTTTTTATTTTATAATATATAATAATTAGTTATCCCTTACTGAATATTTATTGCTCCTATTTGTGAAAACGAATTTTATATTGCCAATACATTAATACTTTTTTATTCAAGTGCTTCTGATTTTTTTTTTATAATGTATTAAATATCTTATTATCAGTATTGTTGGTAATTACTTTTGTGTAAATCATGAAACAAACATGATTTGAATAACATTGATATTTGTTCAATTATGTTGCTAATTTTTTATTGAGTAAGCATACTTACATTTATTGTTAAAATAATCAGTCAGGCTTCGATTTACATAGTTTTTTATTAAAAAAAACCTAATATTTAATATGTAAAACAACGCCTGACTGAAATATTAATTTAAGTTTAAAATGTTAATTTTGAACCTTCTCTAAATTATATATACTAGCAATTTGAGTAGGAGTAAGAACTGTTTTGTAAATTCTTATTTCGTCAAGAGATCCATCGAAATAGCCACCCCATTCCAAAGGAATTATATGATCAGCATCATAGTTATCTGTTGTAGCAGCAAATTTACTTGAGCCAACGCCAAAAACTAAATCATGACCTGTAACTTTTACTAAATCACCTTTAACGTCGTCCCATAATTTTGTTTGAACGCCATTAACATAAAATGCCATTTCATTACCGCCATATGTAACTGCAATATGATACCATTTAAGAGTATCTAATGCAGGATCTGTATCTCTATCATAAATAGAAGAGTCTGTACTTGCTGTAAAAAATACTTTGTTTGCTGATTGTAGTTGAAATTTGTACCCATTCCATGATTGAAGACCCATGAAACGATTGTTTGCTCTAACATGAGCAGCATTTACCCATAATGCAATAGTAATTTGTGTAGGGTTTATTGCAGTATTATAAGGGATTGTAATTTTTGCTCCCTCATCGAATGCAATAGCTTTTCCTTCATTTCCATAACGGTCGGTTGTCCATGTTGGTTGTCCTGTACCAAAACCGGCTTCGTTTCCAAAAGTACCGTCAAATCCATTACCGGAATAATCTTTAACGGTTGTTCCTGTGCCTTCATCAAAAGTCCATTGACCAACTAAATCGTCAGGAGCAATTGCTGCAATTACTTTTGTTTCGAATAAATCCATTGCATTGGTCAAAGAAACTACACTATTGTCAACTTCTGTTTGAGTTGATGCTTCATTATCATATACTCCCTGAGCAATGTCAATAACAGATTTTAACTCTGCTTTAGAACCATAAGCATACTGACCGGCAGCAGTTCCTTCTACAGCATTTGTATACAGATCGTTGGCTTCTGTAATTTTAGCCATCAATGCAGTTTTATTCACTGTGTCATCATCGTCATCCTTATTACAAGAACTGACAAAAAACATGCTAATTCCCAATAATGCGATTAGCACTAACATACTTTGTTTTTTTAATTTTTCCATTGTTATAAAATTTAAGTTAATAAAAAAGATTAATTAATTTGATTATTTGAATCTATTTCGCTTTGCGGAATGGGGAAATACCGATGTTGTTCGTAATTAAAATTTGTATTGTTTAAGGCTTGCTCTGCAACGTTTTTTCCATAACGCATCAAGTCAAAGAAACGATGAAATTCAAAGCCAAGCTCTACTCTTCTTTCATGGCGAATTGCAGATCTTAAATAACTCTGATCTGTATTAGAGATATCCGGTAATAATTTGTTGGGAATAGCTCCGTTGTATCCTACTAATGTTGTGTCGTACAAATAACATTCTCTTGCTCTTTTTCTAACCTTATTTAACGGAATTAATGCTTCAGCACAACGGTTAAGTTCATTAAGAGCCTCAGCTTTTATTAACAATATTTCAGCAAATCTCATATAAACATAATCAAGATTTCCATCGCCAATTATAGGTGTTTCTGCCTTTGGTTCTACATGTTTTTTGTTTAAATAACCTGTAACAGACCATGATGGGTCAAAATTTTCTCCATTCACCCATTTTTCTCCTTTTCTTCCTACAGTATAATCCAATCTGGGGTCAACAACACTATCTTGAGTTACTTCAAACTCGTCAACAAAATTTTGAGTAGGAGCATCAAAAGCATATCCGCCAATAGGTTTTGGTGAAAAATATTGATTTAGATAACTTCCTAAAGCGGGTGATTGACCTGATAATTGTTGAATTTCAAAAATAGATTCTGTGTTATTTTGGTATGGAATCCGGAAATTTTGACTATATATAGGCATTAATGAATATCCAAGTTGCTCCACAGAATCTGCATTTTCGAGAGCCAGAGCCCATTTTTTCTGAAAAAGATATGCTTTTGACAATAAACCTAATGCTGCTCCTCTGGTTGCTCTTCCGATATTTGTAGCATCGTAGGATGTTGGCAAAACAGTGCTTGCATCTATCAAATCTTGTTCAATCTGATTGTATATATCTTCTATCGGGGAAACCGGAATACTTAAATCCTTAACATTATTGATTGGACTTGTCTTTAAAGGTATTTTTCCAAAAATATTTGTTAAATTAAAATAAAAATATGCTCTAAGGAATTTAGCCTCACCAATAATTCTTTGCTTTAATTTTTCATCCATTTTAATGTTAGGCACATAATAAATAACATTATTAGCTCTAACTATACCTTCATAGTAATGTTTCCATATTGATTCAATTTGCCCATTATCTGAATTTACATTAAAATCATTAACATAAGTAATGTCGCTTAAATCACCGGAATTACCACCTTTTACAGCATCATCTGATGCCACATCACCAAAAACCCATAAATTATTATTAGTTGAGGTAAATGAACAGATTTGATATGTGGCGTTTAATGTAAATAAGACTTGTTCTTTTGTTTTATAAAAAGTATTGTTGGTGTATTCTCCCTGTAAATCAACATCTAACATATCTGAACAACTATTAAATAAAACTGCCAGAAAAAACAATATTCCATATTTGTATTTTAATTTCATAGTTATAGTTTGTTAAAAGGTTATTTGTAAGCCTAATGTTAAAGTAAAAGCAGATGGATATGTACCCCAGTCTATTCCATTAACACGAAATGGCTCACAGCTATTTAAAGTATTATCACTAGTTGTTAATTCAGGATCTAATCCCGGATATTTTGTGAATGTATATAAATTAGTTCCCGAACAATATATTCTCAGATTAGATAATCGCACCTTTTTTAAAATATTATCGGAGAAATTATATCCTATTTGAATATTCTTTAACTTTAAATAAGAAGCATCTTCTAAGAAACGTGACGAAGGTCTTGCATTATTTGATTTAGCTTCCCAACATGCTCTTGGCTGTGTATTGCTTGTTCCTTCGCCTGTCCAACGCTCATCGTAATACCTTTGTGTAAGGTTAAATGGACGATAAAACCCTTCAATATCTGTAGCTATTTGGTAATAAATTTTTTGTCCAAAGGCTCCTCCAATAAACATTGAGAAATCTAATTGTTTAAAATTAAATCCCAGAGTTAAACCGGTAGTAACTTTAGGTATAGCACTTCCGAGATGTGTTCTGTCTTTACTATCAATTACACCATCGCCATTTTGATCTTTAAATTTAACATCGCCCGGTTTAATGTCATTTCCCTGAAAAGCATGAGTTACTATCTCTGTCTGATTTTGGAATATCCCTTCCATTTCATATAAATAGAACGAGCCTATCGGGTATCCTTTCTCTGTTTTAGTTGCATAAACACTATTGTCAATACGTCCTGCTAAAATAGGATTCTCTAATTCTAACATTTCATTATGAAGAAATGCCCCATTAGCAGTTATATGAAATGAAAAATCTTTAGAAAAATATCTTTTATATTCTATATTTAACTCCAATCCGGTATTTAAGACACTACCTGTATTCATAACCGGAGACTCTGCATATCCTGCAGAAGAAGGAATTGACACGCTCAGCAATAAATTATTTGTAGTTTTACGATAATAATCTATACTTATATTTAATTGATAATTAAATAAAAATTTAATATCAGTGCCTATATCTATTTGATTACTTGTTTCCCATTTCACATCATTATTACCTAATTTATAAGTAGCATAACCCTCTTGAGGAGTTCCTCCAAACGGATATTGATAACCTTGCTTAATGCGTTCTAAATATGCAAAGTCAGGAATTTCTTGATTTCCTACAGCACCATAACTAAATCTTAATTTCCATTGATTTAATTTCTCAAAATCTTTAAAAAAATCCTTATTAATATTCCATCCTAACGAAGCAGAATAAAATGTTCCCCATCTGTTATCTTTACTAAATCTTGAAGAGCCATCTCTTCTAATAAGTGCAGAAACAAAATACTTTTCAAGGTAATTGTAATTTAGTCTCGAAAAATAGGAAAGTAATTTATATGTAAGTTTATGTTCAAATGCAGTAACTACTCCTGTACCATTACCTATATAAATTAATGTGGGATTTTGATCGGAAAAATCTCTATCATTAACAGAAGTACTGGCAAATTCATTAACAATTCTTTCTGTACCGAGTATCGCCTTAAAATTATGAATATTATCTATGCTTTTAGTAAAATTTAAGACATTACTAAACGACCAATTATTCGACAGGCTATGTATAACATTTAATGAATTTATCTCATTTACTTTTCTGCTACTGCTATTTCCCCATGTTTTATTAAATCTTTTTTGTTTGTCTTCAGAATTATCAATTCCAAAAATTGATGTAAAAGTTAAATTTTTACTTATTTTAAATTTAGCATTCATATTTCCAAAAGTTCCATGTTGAGTTTTAACATTATCAGTATTTTTTAAAAGTCCTACAGGGTTGTAACCATCTCCCATTAAGTCGGGTCTATCGGGCAAATCAACAAAATTATCATTAGCGTCATATATCGGTATCATGGGGTTTCTGAAAAAAGCATAACGAACAGCACTTCCTCCGTTTCCTCCATATCCGTCACCGGAACTTCCAACAATATTTGTTTTTGATTTACTTATGTTTATATCTGTTCCAAGACTTAACCAATCTCTAATTTCAGAGACAACACTAACTTTACCTGTTAATTTTTCATAATCACTTCCTATTAATATCCCTTCTTGTCCAAAATAACTTCCTGAGATATTATATTGAGTTTTTTTACCACCTCCGCTTATACCAAGATGATAATTATTTAACATGGCTGTTCTGAAAATAGCCTCTAACTGATTAATATTAGGGGTGCTATTAAGAATGTCATCTGTTATTTTTTTTCTGTACAGTTCCGGATGATCAATAATGTTACTACTGTTATTAAAATTATCTGCAGCCTCATTAAACACTTTAGCATACTCGTATTTATCAGTCATTTTGGTCAACTTTCCGTGTTGTTGAAATCCGGTATTTGCACTAAAAATTATCTTTGCAGTTTCATTTCGTCTACCCTTATTAGTTGTTATCAACACGACACCATTACTTGCACGCGAACCATATATGGCAGCCGAAGCAGCATCCTTCAATACACTTATTGACTTTATGTCGGAAGGTGAAAGATTATTCATTGCATCTTTAGTTGGCACTCCATCAACTATATATAATGGGCTATTTACTCCGGTAACTGAACCCAGACCTCTAATATTAACCTGAACACCTTCGCCGGGTGCACCACTATTCTGTGTAACTTGAACTCCGGAAGCTAATCCTTGCATAGCTTGGGTAATATCAGGAGCACTGGTTTTTGTAAGATTATTTACTTCTATTGTTGATATAGAACCTGTAACACTTGATCTTTTTTGTGTTGAATATCCTACAACAACAACTTCGTTCAGTTTCTCAGATTCTGATTTTAGCACTATATCTATTTTTGTACGACCATTGATTGGTACAACTTGTGTTTTAAGACCAATAAATGAAAAAACCAAGGTCTGATTAAGATTATCAACTTTTATTGAGTAATGTCCATTTATATCTGATATTGTCCCTGTATTCGTGCCTTGAATTATAATATTAACTCCGGGAACAGTTTCTCCTTTATCATCAGAAACAACTCCCTTAACTACAAAACCATCGGAAGATTTTTGGGTGTCTGTTTTTGCATATATTACAATCTGATGATCAACATACTTAAATGTAAAGCCACTATTCTTTAAAGCAAGATTAAGTATATCTTCAAAACTCTTATTGGCAGGATTTATTGAAACACTCTTATTCACATCAATTTTATCACTATTATAAAAAACGCTGTACTTACTGTTATTATCAACATAGTGAAATACTTCTTCCAGTGTTTTTAAAATTTTTGTATTATCAGCCTGAGCAACAACAACTTTTGTGTTAATTAATAAGCAAAAAATAATAATATTGCTTATAAAAATTAAGTTAAATAAAATCTTCGAAGAATTATTATGCTTTTTCACAGTTTAATATTTTTTATTTATAAATATTTTATCATTGTATTGAAAGCTCTTTTAGTTAATAATTATAGTATCATTCTTAATTTCATAATTAAAAGGTGTTGTGAGTTTAATAATTTTAAGTATGCTTTCAATATTTTGTTTTCTGGTAAATTTACCGGTATATCTACATTTTTTAATTTTATTATTTTTTATATTAAATACTACATTATGTGAGCGTTCAAGTTTAGTTGTGATATCAACAAAAGTTTGATTTACAAATCTAATTTCTCCCTCTTTCCACGATGAATACAACTTAATGTCTTGAGATTTAAAAATTTTAGATTGATTACTTTTTCTTATTAACAAGTAAATCTGATTTGGAGATAAATACGAATAATGTCCTTTCCCATTTTCCGCAAGTTTTATTTTTCCTCTTTCAAGGGAAACAAAATGAATATTATCTTCAGGAAACGCAGAAACATTAAAAGCCGTACCAACAACTTGAATAGTATTATCGCATGTATGTACAATAAATGGTTTTGATGAATTATGAGTTACATCAAAATATGCTTCACCCTCAAGAAAAACTTCTCTTTTCTTTTTTCCAAAATTATCACTATATTTTAATTTTGTATCTGAATTAAGAATAACAATTGTGTTGTCGGGTAAGATTATTTTTTTTATTTTTCCGTTTGGCACCACAATCTCTTTATAAGCGATTTTATTTTTATGAGAGAAAAAAGATTTTTGAAAAAACAACACACTTAATAAACAAAAAACAAGAAAAACAGCAGCAACATTTCTCCATGCTTTGATTTTAAATTTCTTGTTCAATTTTATTGGTTCTTGTTTATTAAAATCTATTTTGGTGGTTAAGCGAAGCCATTCCTTATTAATATAATCGTCAGGAAGTGATTTTTTCTTAAAACTCAATAATCGGATATGTCTTTTTGCATCTTCAGCTATTTTTTTATTTCCAGCATTTTCCTGCATCCAGTCTTCCCATGCTTTAACATCATCGTTGTTTAAACCTCTTGCGTAATTGCAAAAAGTTTCATCCGATATAAAATCTTTAAATTTGTAATTAGAGTACTCTGTCATTTTCATTATTGTTACATTATTATAGAGTATAAAAATTTAATTTTATACTCATAAATTATTGATTATTTTAAAAAATTATTGATTTTTTATTTCTTTTCGGAGTGATATAAATATTCTGTTTAGCAGATTGCTCACAGATTGTTTGTTGATAGACAATGTGTTACTAATCTCAGCATTTGAAAAATTCAAATAAAATTTAAGATAAATAATTTCTCTTTGTCTTGGTGATAATTTTTTTAATAAAGTTGAGATTAATGTCTTTTCCTCCAAACGCCTTTCTTTTTCAATAATTAGATCTTCAACAGAAATGGTAAAATCTTTAACGGAATATTTGTCTTGTATTAATGAAGAGAATATTAATTTATTTTTTTTTAATAACTCATTCCTAAATATTTTAAAAACATATGTTTTTACATAACGAACTTTATAATTTTTATGTCTTGTCTCCCATATTTTTATAAAAACATTCTGTATTGTATCTGCAACATGAGCATTATTGTTTGTTAATTTCTTGCCATAAAAAAATAAATCATCATAATATTTATAAAATATCTCGCTTAATGCCTTAGAGTTTCCTTCTTTAATTTCATTCCAAAGCTGAATATCACTTTTTATTGAAAACTCCTGTTTATTCTTAACACTATTTGTCTTTTTTTCGATTGACATAGCAAATCCTAAAAACAATTCAGATTTATTTATTACAAATCCGTTTGTTTAATTATCAAATTTTCTGTTAATAAAAATCCAATTAAAATTTCCCCCAAATTTAATGTTTTTTTAACAACCTGAAATTTTAATCATATTATTTCAAAAATATTTATCGTGCAAGAACATTATACAATATTAATTATATCTTAAAGATAACAATAATATGTCATATTGAAAAAAATATATTTTAACACAATAAAATTATTTACAAAAACGTAACTAATAAAAATAAAATATAAAAGGAGGATTTATCATGAAAAAAGTAATTGGGAAATCTTATTTTATTACTATGTTTGTTGGATTGGTGCTTTTTGTTTTAATGATATCAAAAGTTTCTTTTGCTTCAAATTCAATAAAGACTAACAAAAAAGGTTTGCAATTTAATTTTATGTCTCAAAAGC
Source organism: Bacteroidota bacterium (assembly GCA_003648455.1). The sequence continues at coordinate 4,676 of QMPG01000019.1, read as the reverse complement.
GGGATTCCGTTAAAAAGGAAAATCCAAAAATTAAAATTGATGTTAATAAGAGGTATGATGACAAAGGAAATATTATAGCTTATGATTCAACTTATTCATATTCTTATACCTATTCTGATGGTAAAGTAAAGAATATTAATCTTGATAGTTTACTTCAAAAGTTTAAACCGTTTTTATTCGATAACAGCGCGGATATTTTTAATCGTTCTTTTGATGATTTTTTTATTCCTGATTCAATCTTTAAGTTTAATTTTTTTGAGGATGATTTTTTTCAAAATAGGTTTGATGAGGAAAGGTTTAATTTTGAAAAAATAATGAGGCAGATGGATTCTATAAAGAACGAATTTTTTAAGCAGTCATATCCAAACATGAGACTTAAGAAAGAAAAATCAAAGATTAAGAAAACAGATTTATAAAAAGAAAGGAACCTTTTCGGGTTCCTTTCTAAGATTTTTACAAAGAAGTTATTTCATTAATTCTGCATAATGTTTATAAAAATAGGTTATTGTTTCAATACCTTTATAAAAATTAAACAATGGATAATTTTCATTTGGTGAATGAATCGCATCTGATTCTAGTCCAAATCCCATTAATATTGATTTAACTCCAAGAATTTTTTCAAAAGTTGAGATAATAGGTATACTTCCACCACTGCGAGTTGGAATAGGGTCTTTTCCAAATGCTTCAGCATAAGCTTTTTCGGCAGCTTTGTATGCAGTCATATCAGTTGGTGAAACATAAGCTTGTCCACCATGAAGAGCTGTAACTTTTACCTTAACATTTTTTGGTGCAATTTTCATGAAATGTTCTTCAAAAAGCTGACTTATTTTTTCATTGTCCTGATTAGGAACCAAGCGCATAGAGATTTTTGCATAAGCTTTTGAGGGAAGAACTGTTTTTGCTCCTTCGCCGGTGTAACCACCCCAAATTCCGTTAACGTCTAAAGAAGGTCTAATACCTGTTCTTTCTATTGTTGAATAGCCTTTTTCTCCACTAACTTCATCAATATCGAGGGCTTTTTTATATTCATCAAGACTGAAAGGAGCCTTTGCCATTTTTTTTCTGTCTTCTTCAGAAACAATTAATACATCGTCATAAAAATGAGGTATTGTAATATGATTATTTTCGTCTGTTAACGAAGCAATCATCTTGCAAAGTATGTTTGCAGGATTTGCAACAGCACCACCAAAAATACCTGAATGAAGATCTTTATTTGGTCCGGTTACTTCAACTTCCATAAAACTCAATCCTCTTAGCCCTGTTGTTATTGAAGGAACATCTTGAGCAATCATTCCGGTATCAGAAACAAGAATAATGTCTGATTTAAGCATTTCTTTATGCTGTTGACAAAAATCGCCTAAATTAGGAGAACCGATTTCTTCTTCACCTTCAATCATGAATTTAACATTACAAGGCAAAATATTATTTTTCACCATTAGCTCAAAAGCTTTGGCATGCATAAAAGCTTGTCCTTTATCATCGTCAGCACCTCTTGCCCAAATTTTCCCGTCTTTTACGACTGGCTCGAATGGTTCGGTCTTCCATAATTCAAGAGGGTCAACCGGCATAACGTCCATGTGTCCATAAACAAGAACAGTTGGTAGTTTAGGGTCAATTATTTTTTCTCCGTAAGTAACAGGATTCCCATTTGTTTCAAACACTTCGGCTTTGTCAACGCCTGCATCAAGCATTGCCTTTTTCCAATATTCGGCTGCTTTGTACATGTCTGGTTTGTGTTCCGATTCTGAGCTGATAGATGGTATTCTGATTAAGCCAAATAATTCATCTAAAAATCTTTCTTTATTCTCTTCAATGTAATTTTTAATTTGTTCCATAATTTTTGTTTTTAATTATCTAATAGTTCCTTTTAAAGCATTTGAAAAATATAAGTGTAATTGGATTCCTACAACTGAGTAATATTTATTTATGCTTGTGTAGAGGCTAGCTCCAACTCCTACATCGTAAAATATTTTATATGTGTATTGAATGCTGGCATAAATACCCGGCTTGTCAAATTTGCGATACCAGTCAACATTTAACGAATCTGTAAAGTCATAAGTTGTTCCATAAACATAGGAAGGCCCTGCAAATAAAGAAAGGTTTGATTTAAACTTTTCCCTTTTTAAGCCAACACATAAGTGAATGTCATTTAATGTTTGAATGGAATGAACTTGTTGTACTGTTCCTGATTGAAAAAAAGCATCGGAAGATTTATGGTAGCCTCCGCTAACAAATGTTTTTTTGATTCTTACATGTAAATCAAAATTTATGCTTTGTTCAAATTGTTTTTGATTAATATCATAACTGCTTCCTACTCCAAAAGAAAGCCAAGAGCTATTAGGTTTGTATATTTTGTTGTTGTGAACAAACTCTTCGTCAGGATTTTTTTGTTCGTTATTTTCTTGTTCTTGTGCTAATAAAACATTGGAACTTAAAGCAATAAGAAAAAGCAAGTTAAATATATAATGAGTTCTTTTCATTTAATTTTCTATCCAATAATCATTAGTATTAAAACGATTAACCGTTAACTTTATTTTCTTTCACAAAATTAAGATTTTTTGCTGCATATTCTAATTCTTTATACCATTCTTCGCCATACTTTTTTGTTAATGGCTCTTTTAAAAATTTATAAACAGGAACTCCCAATTTATCACCCAATTTTACAGCATCGACACATAACTTATTAGTTTCGTAGTTTACTGCATCAAATTCGGTATACTTTGTAATGCGAACAGGATAAAGATGGCAGGATATTGGTTTTCTGAAATTAATTTTTTTATCAAAAAAAGCTTTTTCAATTGCACACTTGGCTATTCCATTTTCAAAAATTGTGTATGCACATTCTTTATTGTTAATTAAAGGGGTGATATAATCATTGTCGTCGTCAACAGTGTAAAGACCTTGTTCATCAATAGCCCTAATTCCTTCTTCGGAAAGGTAAGGCTCAACAATTGAATAGATATCATCAAAAATTTCTAACTCATCTTCTTCTAAAGGGGCGCCAGAATCTCCAACTACACAACAAGCTCCTTTGCATGCTTGCAAATCACAAACAAAATTCTTTTCAATTAAATTTAAGCTTACTATTGTTTTTCCTATTTGTAACATGCTCTTAACTTCTAACTCAATAAATTATAAAACTAAACTAATGATTTTCCGGTCATTTCCGAAGGAATATTTATTCCCATCAACGTTAATATTGTTGGTGCAACATCGGCTAAAATTCCGTTATTGATTTTTTCAAATCTATCAGAAATTAATATACAAGGAACAGGGTTTAATGAATGAGCTGTGTTTGGCGATCCATCAGGATTTATTGCGTTGTCGGCATTTCCATGGTCGGCAATAATTATTAATTCATAATCATTTTTTGTTGCAGTTTCAACAATTTCTCCAACACAAGTATCGACAGTTGAAACGGCTTTTAATATTGCTTCGTAAACTCCGGTGTGACCAACCATATCGCCATTAGCAAAATTCAAACATACAAAATCAGTCTCTTGTTTTTTTAGTTCTTCAACAATCGCATCTTTAACTTCGAATGCACTCATCTCCGGTTTTAAATCATAGGTTGCAACTTTTGGTGAAGGTATTAAAATGCGTTTTTCATTTTTAAACTCTTTTTCTCTTCCTCCTGAAAAGAAAAAAGTAACATGTGCGTATTTTTCTGTTTCGGCAATTCTGATTTGTTTTTTACCGGCATTGGCAATCACTTCTCCAATAGTGTTTTTAACATTATCTTTATCAAAAAGAATATGTAAGCCTTCAAAAGTAGCATCGTAAGGAGTCATTGTGCAATAATACAAAGGTTTGGTCTTCATATTATATTCGGGAAAGTCTTGTTGAGTTAGTGCAATTGTTATCTCTTTTGCTCTATCGTTACGGAAATTAATAAATATTACAACATCATTATCTTGAATTAAACCAATTGGTTTATTGTTTTCGACAATAACAATTGGTTTAATAAATTCATCGGTAACATTTTTTTTGTATGATTGATTAACAGCATCAATAGCATTGTTAGTTTGAAAACCTTTTCCAAAAATTAAAGCGTCATAAGCTTCTTTAATTCTTTCCCAACGTTTATCTCTGTCCATTGCGTAATATCTTCCTGTTATTGAAGCTATTTTACCGGTAGAAGTTTTTAGCTTGTTTTGTAATTCAGTAATAAAACCCAAACCACTTTTTGGGTCAGTATCACGACCGTCGGTAAAAGCATGAACAAAAACATTTGTTAATCCATAATCATTCGCTACTTCGCAGAGTTTATACAGATGTTTGTTTGAAGAATGAACACCTCCATCGGAAAGTAAACCGAGAAAATGAACGTTTTTATTGTTCTTTTTTGCATAAGTAAATGCATCAACCAATACTTTATTCTCAGTAATTGAGTTATCTTCAATTGCTTTATTAATTTTAACCAAGTCTTGATAAACCACTCTACCTGCACCAATATTCAAATGACCAACTTCAGAATTCCCCATTTGTCCTTCAGGCAAGCCAACTTTTTCGCCGGAAGTTATAAGTTGTGAATGTGGATATTTTTTTAATAAATTATCAATATTAGGAGTTTTGCCATTATAAATTACGTCTGATTTTGATTTATCGCCAATTCCCCAGCCATCTAAAATCATCAACATTACTTTTCTATTGTTTTCCATGTCTTATATTTTTTT
>QMPG01000018.1 GCA_003648455.1 Bacteroidota bacterium | reverse complement strand
GAAGATGGCTGATGAATAACTACAAATACTAATTTCCCTTTTAATGTTAATTCTTTTAAAAGATCCATAATATTTACAGAATCTCTTGATGATAAACCTGATGTGGGTTCGTCTAGGAATAAAATTGCAGGTTCTCTAATTAATTCAAGAGCAATATTAAGGCGTTTTCGTTGACCCCCACTAATTTTTTTATCGAGAGGAGTACCCACAACCATGTCTTTAACCTCATAAAGACCAAGGTTTTGAAGAACTTTTAAAACAGAATGAACAATTTGAAAATGAGAATATTTATCAAAACACAATTTTGCGTTATAATACAGATTTTGAAAAACAGTAAGTTCTTCAATTAATAAATCATCTTGCGAAACGAAACCAATTAATCCTTCAATTTTTTCTTTTTCATTATGAATATTTATTCCATTTATTAAAACTTCGCCTGAGCTTGGGCTATTGGTGCCATTTAAAACATTTAACAATGTTGATTTACCGGCTCCACTAGCTCCCATAATGCTAATTAACTGGCCTGATTCTTCGGTAAAATTCATTTTTTGAAGACCTTTTTTGCCTCCTTTAAATTCATACTCAAGGTCTTTAACTGAAAAAACAATATTCTTTTCGGCTTTATAAATATTAAAAACACTTACAATATCGCTGTAATAAACCGGTTTAATTTTAGGTCCACGTAAAGATGACCCCGGTGTTAACACATATATTTTTCGTTGAACAATTAATTGTCCGTTTAGTGACAGTTCGGTTTCACCCTTATATCTTAAAATATACATATTTGATTGCAACAGACTTAAAATATGTATTTGTCCATGTAGAGATTCTGAGAATAAGTGTTTTACTTTTGGAATATTACACTTTTTGCTATTGTCAATAATTAATACCCTGTCTGATTCCTGAATTTCGGCAAAAGAATAAAGAACAAAATCTTTTATTAATAAATATTCATCTTGCTCAATATTAAACACATCGGCAACAGTAGATACAAAAATTAATTCTTGAGCAGTAACCTGACCTCCAATTTTGATAAATTCGTAAAGCCGAAAAAGAACAATCAATCGCTGTTTTTGCGTAAGATCCTGATTTATCTCTGTACATATTTTAAGTACTTTTACAGAACTTAGCGAAATGTTTTTTTCTCTTTTGCTTTTTATGCTCTTTTTTTGATATATCGCATAATAATTATCAAAAATTTTAAGGTATTCCTGAACTAATTCTTTGTTAAGTTGTTGTTGCAAAAAAGCCTCAACAATAGTTCGCCTGTCGCTACCGTCCTGTTCAGGACGAGCAATAATAGCAAATAATTGCATTAAAGCTTTTAAAATTTTTTCGCTCATTTATTATTGTATAAATCCAATTAGTAAAACAGCGATGCCGGAGGTAATATTTTTGGAATCTATCTTAGCTTCAATAATACAATTTATTGTAGAATTAAACTTAAAATCCCAATAGGGAATATTATTATAATCGGTATTTGTAAACAACACATTTCTTTCTTCATCGTAAACAGTTATTTCCAAATTACCTTTTTGTAAGCCACAAAAACCAACAATTCTATATGTGCTACCTCCATAAAAGGTTGCATGAAATTCTGCAACTTCATCTCTGTTTAACAATGCACTATATTGTTGTCCATCTGAAATATATGGCGGTTGTAAATATTCTGAACATAAATTTGTTATTGAATCTATTTGTGCAAAAGCAGTATTACTAAAAATAAAATTTAGTGATATTAACAAAAAGATATATGATAATTTTCTCATCTGTTTATATTTTTATTTCCAATTATTTTTTTTCTATTAAGTAATTAACATTTATCTTAATTAATAAAATCATTTCTTATTTTTTTTATTTTATCAGAAATAACTGTTAATTGATTATCACTTATCAATAATTCGGATTTACTGTTAATAATTGATATTTTATTCTTTGTGTCAACTGTTGGTTCTATGTAAGTATATTTCATTTCAACCCCGTCAAAATCATATGCAAGGTCAATTAAACCATCAATTAATTTTGAATAATCATCAGACTTATCATAATAAGGAGACAATATTTTTATTAAATTCTCGAGAGGTTGTTTATTCTCTCCAATACGATTTAGTATTTCCTGATTTTTGTTTTCTTTGTAAGTTTGCGTAAGTAAGTATAAGCCTTCAACCCAGCCTCCGGTAATTATTAATACTGCTACCTGATTTCTTTCATTATTTTTTAAGAAAGCATCTGCTTTTCTGTATGTGTTTGAAAATAAATGTAGTAAAGAATCTTTATTTCCCATATTCTTTTCAATACTCTTAAAAACTTCTGGTTCAAAAGCATTAGACAAAGCTAAATCTTGCGAAAGTGTTTTTATTACAGAAAAATAATTAACAGCATCGGGGATTTGCTCATATATGTTTAAATATGTTAAATCAGCTCCGTAAACACCTAAATTCAATGCTTTTTTAAAGTTGCTACTGTAATTTACCTGATTTTGGGTTGGGTTTAATAGCCCTTTATTATATTTTGTTCCTACTTGCTTTACTAATAAGGCTAACTGATATGGCGATGGAACACTAAATAAAGTATTATTAAACTTAACTAATTTTGAGGCACTTGAGTCAATGTCAACATCGAGTGTTTCATAAACATTTTCGTTTGACTTCTTTTTATTTTTACATGCCGGTTGTGAAATAACTAATATGACAAGTAATAATAATAAGTTTGTTGGAATTTTTAAGGTTCTAAACATTTTCTAAAATTTTATATGCAATTAAATAAAAATATATGAATTTTCAAAGATTTTATTCATGGTTTAATTAATATTTACTTACATTAAACCAATTCTTTTTTTAGACAAACAGTTTTAATTTATTTTTTATTCAGAATATTTCTTAATAATATTGTGAAAATTATATTAAAAAAAATATATTAAATAATCTTAAATACAAAAAAATGAAAAAAGCAATATTAATTTTATTTCTGTTTAGTTGTTTATCAAGTGTTTTAATTGCACAAGACAAACAATTAACAATACAAGATGCTGTTATTGGTCAATGGAGAAACTTATATCCTGAATACATTCAACAGCTAAAATGGCAAGACAAAAGCAATTTTTATACATATGTAAAAAACAGCAACTTAATTCAAGCCAATGCATCATCATCTAAAACAGACACTTTAGTTTACCTAGACGATATAAATAGTGTTTTACATAGTAATTCAATTGATTCTATAAAATATTTTCCTCGTTACTCATGGAAAAACAAAAATTCTTTTGAATTTTCTTATAAAAATCATTTTTTGATTTATAATATTACTTCAAAAAAGTTTGATGTAAATTTAAGTTATGATAAAAAGGCAGAGAATATTGACGTTTGTAAAGAAAATTATAAAGTAGCATATACTATTGACAATAACTTATACATATCAGACAAAACTTCAAAAGTTATTACAATAACAAATGATGAAGATAAAGATTTTGTTAATGGGCAAATTGTTAGTCGTAACGAGTTTGGAATTTATAAAGGTACATTCTGGTCACCAAAAGGTTCTTATTTAGCTTTTTACCGAAAAGATAATCACGACGTTAAAAATTTTCCTTTAGTTGATATTACTAAAAGAATAGCAGAAGTTGTAAACACTAAATATCCTATGGCGGGCATGAAAAGCGAACATGTTAGTTTAGGTGTGTATAATATTGCTACCGGTAAAACTTTATTTATTGAAGGTGAAGACAAAACTTCTGAAAAATATTTAACAAATATCAGCTGGGATCCAAACGAAAAATACATTTACATTGCCGTTTTAAACCGCGAGCAAAATCACATGAAATTAAACAAATATGATGTTGCAACAGGTAAATTAATAAAAACATTGTTTGAAGAAAAAAGTGATAAATATGTTGAGCCTCAGCATGAATTAATTTTCTTTAAAAATAAGCCAAGCCAATTTTTATATCAAACAAGAAAAGACGGATTTAATCATATTTACATATACAATACTGATGGCAAATTAATAAAACAGTTGACAAAAGGGGAATATGAAGTTACTGATGTTTTAGGTTTTGATTCAAAAGAAACAAACTTGTTTTATGTTTCAACACAACAAAGCCCTATTGAAAGACATGTTTACAAAGTAAATATTAAATCGGGGAAAGTAACTAAATTAACTAAAGAAGCCGGAACTCATCGTTGTGTATTAAATAAAAACGGTAAATATTTAATAGATACGTATTCAAATACGGAAGTTCCAAGAGTTTACAATATTATCACGACAAAAGGAAAAAAGCTTAAAAATTTATTAACATCAGCAAATCCTTTAAAAGATTACTCCTTAGGCGAGATGAAAATTGGCACTATAAAAGCTGCTGACGGGAAAACTGATTTGTATTACAGATTGATTAAACCTGTTAATTTTGATCCGAACAAAAAATACCCTGCTATTATATATGTTTATGGAGGACCACATGCTCAATTGATTAATAACAGTTGGTTGGGAGGTGCAAGAATGTGGCAATATTATATGGCTCAAAAAGGTTATGTAATGCTAACTGTTGATAACAGAGGTTCTGCAAACAGAGGTTTGGAATTTGAAAATGTTATTTTCCGTAACTGTGGTGTTAACGAAATGGCAGACCAAATGAAAGGTGTTGATTTACTTAAAAGTTTAGCTTATGTTGACATGAACAGAATTGGTGTTCACGGATGGAGTTATGGTGGTTTTCTTACTACATCTTTAATTGTTAATTACCCTGAAACTTTTAAAGTAGCTGTTGCAGGTGGTCCTGTTATTGATTGGAAATTCTACGAAGTTATGTACGGTGAGCGTTATATGGATACTCCTCAGGAAAACCCTGAAGGTTACAAAAGCACATCTTTGCTTTACAGAGCATCTGATTTAAAAGGGAAATTGCTTATTGTTCAAGGTGCAATAGACAAAACTGTTGTTTGGCAAAATAGTTTAAGCTTTATAAGAGAGTGTGTTAAAAACAATGTTCCTGTTGATTATTTTCCATATCCAAGAGCAGAACACAATGTTAGAGGGTATGACAGAATTCACTTAATGGATAAAGTTTCTAATTATTTTGATGATTATTTAAAATAGAATTGAAATAAAATATTTTTGAAAGCTGTTGGTGTTATGCCAACAGCTTTTTTATTTTAATGGTAGAGTAAAAGTAAAAGTACTTCCCTTACCTATTTCACTTTCAACACTTATTGTGCCATTGTTCTTCTCAACAAATTCTTTGCAAAGAATTAAACCAAGTCCGGTTCCTTTTTCATCATTGGTTCCAAGAGTTGTATGGTGAAAATCAATACGGAAAATTTTTAATAAATCTTCTTCTTCAATTCCAATTCCATTATCGGAAACAGAGATTGAAACTTTGTCAACTAATTCAAAGACTGCAACCTTTATTTTGCCTTGTGAAGGAGTAAATTTAAGTGCGTTTGAAATAAGATTACGAATAACTGTTCTTATCATATCTTCGTCAAAGAAAGCATAAGTAGTATCAGGAATATTTGTTGTTATTTGAATATTTTTATTGTTTGATAAATTTTGAAAGAGTTCAATATTTTCAGTTATTAATGTGTTAATATCTGTTCTCTTTGGATGATATTTAATTTCACCTTTTTGACTTCTCGCCCAATCTAAAAGGTTTTCTAAAAGGTTAAATGTTTTTTCAGCCGAAGAATGCAAATCAAAAACAATCTTTTTTAATTTATCTTTACTAAAAAACTCAAAGTTTTGACAAATAATGTTTGTTAAACTTACAAAAGTCGCAAATGGACTGCGTAGGTCATGAGCAATAATTGAAAAAAATTTATCTTTAGTAACATTTGCTTTTTGCAACTCATCTTTCTTTTTTCGAATCTGTTTTTCTGCTTGTTTTAACTTAGAAATGTTTGAATCTATCGACACTATTTTTGAAATATTTCCTTTATCGTCAATAATAGGTGTTAGGGTTGTCTGAGCCCATATTTTTTCACCAGATTTGGTCAAATTTAGTGCCTGATAGCTTATTGGTTCTTTTAGCCCGAGCCAATTATTGATTAGTGTTTTTATGTCTTTATTATAACTTGCAGATAATAAATTACCACCTTTTTCACTAATAAATTGCCGGAGAGTATATCCATACATTCGAGTAAAACTTTCGTTTACCCATTCAAAGTTTCCTTTGCTATCCATTATAACAATGGCATTATTAGTTTCTCGTGCTACAATTGACAATTTTTCTAATTCCCTTGATTTCTTTTCTATCTCTTCTTTTTGAAAAATAATCTCATTCTCTGCATCTTTTATTTTGGTAATATCCGAATCTATAGCAATAAAATTAATTACTTTATCTTCCTCAAAAATTGGTGTTAATGTTGTTTGTATCCATAAACCTTTATCATTTTTTGTCATTGCAAATTTTTGATAAATAGCTGTTTTTTTATTATCTATACAAGACTGAATGACTTCTTTAATTTTTGGATTAATGCTGTGACTAACAATGTTTGTACCTTTTTTCTTTATTAGTTGTTCTAAGGTATACCCATACATTTTGGTAAAGCCATCGTTTAGCCACTCAATATCTCCATTTTTATCGAAAACAGCGATTGCGTTATCAGTCTCGCGAGCTACAACAGAAAGCTTTTCGAGTTCAATGTTTTTATTTTTCAGCTGTTCCGATTGAGCAAGGATTTCCTCTTTTTGTTGCTCTAACTCAGTATTCTGTAATGAGATATTTTCGTAAGCTTTTTTAAGATTTTCTGTTTGAGCTAATATTTCTTCTTTTTGTTGCAATATTTCACTTGTTCTTTCTACAACAGTATCTTCTAATTTTTTATTTTGTGCTCGTAATCGTTTAGTGCGAATGAAAACAAAGAAACGAATAATTAAAATACTTAATAGCAGATATAATAAATAAGCATAATAAGTTCTATACCAAGGGGGTAATATTACAAACTCAAAAATTGCAGATTCACTTTCAAGGTTGTAAAGATTTCTTGCTTTTACCATGAATGAATATTCTCCTTCACGAAGAAAATTATATTCCTTTTTAGTCTCACTTGACCACGCAGACCATTTTTTATCGAAGCCTTTTAAATAGTAACTGTATTCAATTGACGATTTGTTTTCATAAAAAGGTGTTGCATATTCAAATATCAAAGAATTATTTTGGTATGATATATTTGGAATAAGATTTTTGTTTTGTTTTAAACAAATATAATGTCGATTATTTTTTGATACAGTATAGTTTGCACCATAAAATATTACAGAATCGCAATTTGTGACTTTTCTTATTAATGTATAATAAGACTTTTGATAATCAATTTTTTTTGTTTGTGAATATTTAAACAATCCTTCTGAACCACCAACCCATATAAAATTATTCTTATCAATAAATAATGCTCCCAAACCATTTTGTGAAATGCGTTTAAAAGGGATCGTGTCTATTATATATTTTTTATCTTTCTTAATAAGCACCAAATCGCCATTAACCCAAACATTCCCTTTTTTATCTTCTGCAAGGCTATTAACTCTTTGTTTTTTTAATGTTTTAATGCTTTGAAATAGTTTATCTGGATAAAAATTATTTGTTTTGTAATTAAACCTATAAACGCCACTATCTGTAGAATAAATTAATCTGTTTTTAAAATTAAAAATTTTTATTTCTCTTAAAGATTTTAACGAATTTGATTTACCATAGTGAGTGACTTCGATATTGCCATTATTTTCAGTAATCTTATATAATCCTTTATATATAGCAGAAGCCCATAAGTTATTATATTGATCCTCTCTAAGGCTTCTTACTTCAATATTTTCTTTTAATATTTTACCTTTATTAACCCATTTACCTTTATTGTCGTCCCATATTATTGATGTTAACCCGCCTTTTAATCCAGCATAAATTTTGCCTTTAGTTACTTTTGATTTATATAACTTAAAAATTTCTATATCGCTAACAACCCTTTTTGCCTTGCCTTCAACAATTTGATACATACCATAACTTGTCCCTGCTAATAATATTTCTTTTGACTTAACTTTTGTTTTTAGTAAAGACCATGATTGTTCATCAATTCCCGATACTTTTACAAACTGGTTAATTGATGGACTGTTGCTTTTATTTAAATAGTAAACCCCTGTTCCTGTTGATACATATAAGGTTCCTTTATATTTAAGGATATCAATTATTGTTCCTTTTAAATTATTTTTTTCGTTCCAGTAATTAAAAGTAGAATTTATATCAACATGTGAAATCCCTTTATCTAAACCTAACCACAAATCATTATTTCGATCACTAAAAATTGAATAAACAACATTGTTTTGTATAGAATTTTTTTTATTAATAATATTTAAAATTTCGCATTTTGAATTAAAAATAATAACACCATTCTTAATTGTCGAAAGCGCATAATTATTATTTTGTAACTTAATACCTCCGTATATTTTATTGTCTAATATAAATTTATTAATCTTTTTTGCTCCATCTGAGATATTTTCAAATGAAACAATTTTTGCTTTGCCATTAATTAATGTGTATATAAAAAGTCCTTTATTGCGTGTTCCTATTAGCAATTTATTTTTGCCAAAAGGAAGAATAGAAAACACCTTTGAATTAGAAAAAAAATTACCTTTGGGTATTAGTTGTAAAGAATCGTCAACAATTTTTTTTAAGCCTGCACCAATTTCCTGAACATAAAGATTGTCGTTAACAACCATACTTAAATAAAAATATTTTGCGGTTTTTTTATCTGCTTTTATTTCTTTTCCATTGTAGTGAAATAGATAATTATCAGTCAAAAAATAAGTACCATTTTTTGTTGAATGAGTACACCACACATCTGCAAAATGTTTGTAAGTGAAATCTAAAGATTTTGATAGAGAAACATATTGCAATTTACCCTTGTCATTTGGCGATAAATACCCAAATTCTCCAACAGCACCAACATAAACAATACCCAGACTGTCAATTGATAATGAGCGTGCACTTGAGCTGTTTGTTGTTGGAATTATTCGCCAAGTTTCTCCGTCGAATTCCAAAACGCCTTGGTTGCCAATATACATAACACCTCTTTTATCTTGAACAATAGCCCAATTTTGAGTTGATGCCTGATATTCCCTAGGGGTGTAGTTTCTTGTAAATAGTTGCCCTTTTTCTTGAGAAAAAATTGAAGATAAATTTAATAGTATTAGTAGTATGGAAATAATTATTTGTCTCATTAATCTGTAAAAGCTATATTTTTTATTGCGAAGATAACAGAACATAAAGTGTGAAAAAATTAGCTTAATTTGTCCATTACCAAATTTTTATAACTACGTCCAATTGGAAGTTCTTTATTCCCTATATCAATAGTAGTTGCACTAAAAGCATCAATTTTATTAAGAGAAACAATATAAGAGCGGTGAATACGAATAAATTTTTTTTTATTTAATTTGTTCTCGAAGGCGCTAATTTGTTCTTTTGTAATAACCGATTTGTTTGTTGTTGCAATTTTCACATAATCTTTAATGCTCTCTATGTATAAAATATCTTTAAATAAAATTTTTACCATCTTTTTGTTTTCTTTTACAAAAATAAAATCTTCATCTTTTTTCTCAGAGAGTTTACTGATATTGGTAGCCGATTTGTGAAATAAGAAAAACTTATTTACAGCCTTCAAAAACCTTCCAAAGGTAATTGGTTTCATTAAATAGTCGATAACATTTAACTCAAATCCGTCAATAGCATAATCTTTGTTTGCAGAAGTAATAATAATTGAAGGAGGTTTGTTTAATGTTTTAATAAAATCAACACCGGTTAATCTTGGCATTTCGATATCGAGAAATATTAAATCAATTTTTTCTTTATGTAAAATATCGTATGCATCTATCGCATTATTGTATTTAGCAACTATTTCAATCTTATCTACCTTCTCAAGATAGCTTTCAAGAACTGTTATAGCTAATGGATCATCATCAATTATTATGCACCTTGTTTTCATCAATTTTAATTATTTGAGAACATTTTCTTAAATAAATAATAAAAATAACAAAAAAAATATGATTGTTGTGTAAAACTAATAAAATTATGGAATAAATTTGCAATGAATGATGTCTAAATTATAAAAGAAATCTTAGTGAATAATATTGACAATAAAGATGATAATTATATAATTGAATTAGTAAAAAATGGTAATTGTGCTGCATTTTCAATTATTGTAACAAGATATAAACAACAAGTTGCAAACACTATTGTTGGGATGTTGGGCAACTGTGCTGAAGCAGATGATGTAGGTCAAGAAACATTTATTAGATTTTATAAATCTATTAATAATTTTAGAGGAGATTCAAGTTTAGGAACTTATTTAACAAGAATTGCAATTAATTTATCATTAAATGAGTTAAAAAGAAGAAAACGTAAGCATATGTTTTTTCATTCAGACAGTGATGAAAAATCAAATGAAATTAGTAATGGAGATTCTGATTTTGAAAAAAATGACACAAAAGAAACAGTTGATATTGCAATAAAAAATTTAAAACCTGAATTTAGAAGTGTTATTATTTTACGATTAGTTAATGGATACTCGACAAAAGAAACTGCGGAAATTTTAAATTTACCTGTTGGCACAGTTCTTTCGCGTTTATCGAGAGCTCAAATAAAACTTAAAGATGAATTAAAAAAAATAATCATTTAATTATGAAACAAAATATTCTAAAATTACTCATCCTCTCTTTTGACAAAAAATTATCACCTGACAAAAAACAATTGTTAGAAAAAAAATTAAAAAGTGATAAAAAATTACGAAATCAAAAGCATGAATTAAATGAAGTCAGAGAATTGATAAAAAAACAAGATTATCAGTTTAAACCTTTTTTTGAAACTCGTGTAATGAGTAAGATTGAAAATATTAAAAATGAAATCGATTTTATTAGCAAACTATTTTTTGTTTATAAACGAATTTTTGTTTTTGGTCTTTCTGCAGTATGCATAATATTATTAATCTTTTATTTAACAGGCAACTCTATTCCATTTGACAATTTATTTGGAACAAATTATATGAATACTGATAATTTGAGTGCTTTCTTAATGTTTGACTAATGATTAGTTTATAAAGTGGAAAGTTGAGCGAAAGCAAAATCTCAACACTTCGGGATTGAAAGTTGAATGAAAGATGAAAGAAATGGATATTGAAAAACTTATAATAAAAAAAAATTGGAACAATGAAAAAGCTCACAAAGAAACAGCAAACAATAACAATAATTATTTCTACTCTAATATTTGGATTTTTGTTAGGAGTATTTACTTCGGGATTATACATACGAAAAGAGTTTAGAGAATTTGTAAGTGTGAAAAAAGAAAAAGGTTTTAAAAACTTAATGAATAATGTTCTTGATTTATCTGAAGAACAAACGGTTCTTTTAGATAGTATTTTTACAAAACATGCTATAGTAATTGAAGAACTACACAATGAATTTCGAGAAAAATTTAAACAAAATATGGATTCGTTAGAAACAGAAATGTCCCCATATCTAACAGAAGACCAAAAACAGACTCTTATTGAGATGAAAAAAAAACACAGAAGGCTTAGAAAACCTTTTTTGTTTCGCAAACCAAAAAAGGATTGTAATAAATCAAAGTGATAAAGTTATAAGCTGAGTAATGTTAACCCGCTTTATTTATGCAAAAACGAAGTGAATTGCATGAATTAGCGATGAATAGTGTGAAGTAAAGCGGGAGCCGAACCGCCAGCTGGCGGTGAGCTCACGCAAGTAAACCCCGCATTAGAAGTACCTAAATTTGGGTTTATTAAAAACATCAAATTTGTTGGTAATTCTTAAGCGTAGAAAAATTATGAATTTTTCGGGTTGATCTGTCAGGTTTTTTCTAATTATGTAATTCTACATAGCACCATCTTTTTTAGGTAATTTTTTCACCTCTGCACAAGTGAAAACAGGTCCATCAACACAAATAAACTTATCGCCAACATTACAATGACCACATTTACCTAGTCCGCATTTCATGTGTCTTTCAAGAGTCATAATAATATTGTCATCATTAAAACCTGAACCTTCAAGCTTTTGAACAACGAATTTAATCATAATTGGAGGACCGCAAAGAAAAGCAACAGCATTGTCAGCCTTAATATCTGTGTCTTTCCACAATTCTGTTACTACACCAACTCTACCTGTCCAATCATCAGTTTTTTTATCAACTGTTAAAAGAACTTCAGTGTTTGGTGTTTTGTTCCATGCTTTTAGTTCGTCTTTAAAACAAAATTCATCAGCTGTTTTGCAACCATAGAGAATTTTAACATTACCAAAATCTTTTCTATTATCCATAACGAGATTAATAAGGCTTCTTAAAGGAGGAAGCCCAATACCACCGGCTACGAATACAAGATTCTTCCCTTTAATTTCTTCAAAAGGGAAATGTCCTTTTCCATATGGTCCTCTAATAAACATTTTATCACCAACCTTAAGTTCGTGAATTTTTTTTGTTAATTTTCCTACAGATCGGATACTAAATTCTAAAAAGCCTTTTCTTGATGGAGATGAAGTTATTGATATAGGAGCTTCACCTGTACCCATTAAAGATACTTGCATAAATTGCCCTTGTACATAAGTAAAATCTTTAGCAATTTTTTTGTCGGCAAATCTTACTTTAAAAGTTTTAGTATCAAAACTTTCTTTTATTATTGATTCAATGACTGCAGGATATGGGATATAATCGTTTTTCATAGTTATTAATGATATTTTTGATTAGTAGTTATTTCTTTAATAAAATTAGACATTCCAATATCAACAGGGCAACTGTGAAGACAACGTCCACAACCAATACATCCGCTAATTCCTGTTTCGAGAGTATCATATTTTAGTTTATGTTCATATCTTCTTGCAGCTCTAAATTCTTTTTTAGCTCCCGGATTGTGTCCGCTTGCTTCTTTAGTATAGCCTGAAAATACACAAGCATCCCAAATTCTGCATCTTACACCTTCCCCGCATTTCATGTCGTCAAAAACATCAAAACAAGTACATGTTGGACAAACATAAACACAAGCACCACACTCAATACAACGTTCTGCTATTCTTTCTAAGTTGTCTTGAGGGATTTCTTCTGACTTCATTATTTGAAGAGCTTTGTTGAAATTAACTTTTAAGTTAATATTTTCTTCAGCCTCTAATTTTGTGCTTTCAGCATGTTTTATTTCGTCTCTATATGGATCTGAGAAATATTTTTCATGTTTGTTTACAAAATCAGCACCTTTTTCATTTCCAATTTCAACAAGATAGTAATCGCCTAAGTCAACGAGCTGAATATCATATCCTTCGGTTAAGAAGGGTCCTGTACCTACTGAAGTGCAAAAACATTCATTAGGGCGAGGCGGTTTGTTACAACCGATAACAACAATTAAGCTGTTTTCTCTTCGTGATAAATAATATTTATCTTGATAATTTTTTGAGAAAAAATGGTCTTGATGTGCAATTGCATGAAAATCACAAGGACGAACGCCGAAGACTAATTTCTTTGAATTCTCAACTGTTTCTCTTATTTCTCCTTTATCGTTATATTCCATCATTGTGTCAAGCTGAGGATAAAATATATCTTTAGGAGAATTGACATTTTTTTCAGATGCAAGGTTTATTCTTTTTATATCATCTTCAAAATCATTTTTTTCTTTTGAAAGAACAGAAAAAAGAACATCGCCTCCAATATGCTCCATTG
This sequence comes from Bacteroidota bacterium, assembly GCA_003648455.1. The sequence continues at coordinate 7,076 of QMPG01000018.1, read as the reverse complement.
GCACATAAACATTATATTCGTTATTTGCGTCTTTGAGGAGTTTACTGATATCACTTTTATTTATTACTTTTTTAATCATTATTCCTGTTTTTTTAATATTTGATTAATATTGTTATACCTTTTCAATCTTAACAGCACATACTTTATATTCAGGTATTTTTGCAACCGGATCAATAGCATTATTTGTTAAAATATTAGCAGGACCTTCAATGTAATGGAAAGGTATAAAACATGATTTAACACAAACTTTATCAGTAACAGTAGCAACTAATTCTAAAGAGCCTCTTCGAGAAGTAACTCTTAGTTTCCCTCCATTTCTTACACCTAATTGTCTTGCGTCAATAGGATTAATTTCAACATAAGGTACAGGAGCTTCACGTTCTAAAGTTGTTGTAGTACCAGACATGGTTCTTGTGTGGAAATGCCAGTATATTCTACCTGTAGAAAGTAAGAAGTTGTATTCTTTGTCTGGAAGCTCGTTTGGTTCAATATATGGTCGTGGCATGAAAGTCCCTTTGCCTTTTGCAAATTTATCTTTATGCAGATATTTTGTTCCCGGGTGATTGTCGTTAAGGCAAGGCCATGAAAGACCAAATGGTTCTAATCTGCTATATTTCATCCCTGCATAATGAGGCGAGACAGTAGTTATTTCGTCCATTATTTCTTTAGGTCCATCATACATCATCTTGTCGTATCCACAAACTTTAGCAAATTCACCAAGTATTTGCCAGTCAGGTTTTGCTTCTCCGGGTGCATCAATTGCTTTTCTCATTCTTTCACACCTTCTTTCGGTGTTTGTTATTGTGCCGTCTTTTTCAGCATAACTGGCAGCAGGTAAAACTACATCAGCATATTCAGCAGTTGGGGTTAAGAAAATATCTTGAACAACAAGAAATTTTGCTTTTTCCAAACATTCAATAACATGGTTCTGGTTAGGGTCACTAACAACAGGGTTTTCTCCCATTATATATAAAGCTTGTACTTTGCCTGAACCTAATCCGTCAACAACTTCGGTAACTGTTAAGCCAACTTCGCTGGGTAGATTAGTAACGTCCCATGCTTTTTCGAATTTTTTTCTTGCATTTTCGTCGGTTACTTTCTGATAACTTGTATAACAATTTGGTAAAGCACCCATATCACAAGCTCCTTGAACATTGCTTTGTCCTCTTAGCGGATTTACTCCTGCACATTCAATACCAACATGACCTGTTAACATAGCAAGGTTTGCACATGATTTAACATTATCTGTTCCGGTTGTGTGTTGAGTAATACCCATTGAATAAACAATCATGGCTTTTCGGGTAGTTGCATAAGTTCTAGCAATTTCTACCAAATCTTCTTCAGATACACCGGTTATTTTTGATACATATTGAGGGTTATAATCTTTAACTAATTCTTTTAGTTCTTCATAATTCTCAGTTCTGTCCTTAATATATTTTTTATCTTCTAATCCATCTCTAATAATAATATGCATCAATCCATTTAAAAGAGCAACATCAGTACCGTTTTTTTGTTGAGCGTGTACTGTAGCCATTTCTGAAAGGTGGATTTTGCGGGGATCCATTAAAAGAAGCTTAGCTCCACGTTCTTTAATCGATTTAATTATGCGAGAGCCAATAAGTGGGTGTTGTGATGTTGTGTCAGATCCAATAATGAAAAAGCAATCAGCTCTTTCGAATTCTTCAATTGAGTTTGTCATTGCACCGGATCCAAATGCTGCAGCAAGTCCGGCTACAGTAGAGGCATGGCATAAACGGGCACAATGGTCAACATTATTGGTTTTAAAAACAGCTCTTGCCAATTTCATCATCAAATAATTTTCTTCATTTGAAGTTTTGGCTGAACTGAAAAAAGCAACAGAATCGTTCCCGTGTTCCTTTTGAGCAGTTTGGAATTTATCAGCAATTAATTTGTATGCTTCATCCCATGTAGCTTTTCTGAATTTTCCGTTTTCTTTAATTAGAGGGTGTGTTAATCTACTTTTTTTATTAACAAATTCGTGAGCATTCCATCCTTTTACACATAATGAACCCTGTGTAACAGGATGATTGTCGCTTGCTTGTGTGCCAATCAATTTCTTGCCGTCAGAAACTAAATACATACCACAGCCACATCCACAGTAAATACAAGAGGTTAATGTTTTTTTTATCATATCAATTCGTTTTAATTTATAAGAAAATAGCAACCTTATATTAAGATTGCTATTTTATAAATGTTAAATTATTTTTTAGTTTCTCTTACATATATCCACCAGTAAACACATCCGCAGAATATTGCTCCACCTACAATATTACCTAATGTAACAGTAATAAAGTTTTGAGTTATCATAGAACCCCAGTTTAAGCCTGCTAATACTTCAGGAGCTTTTCCTGATGCCTCAATAGCTTTGTCAAAGTGTTTTGAGAAAATACCTGCAGGTATAAAATACATGTTTGCAACAATGTGTTCAAAGCCTGATGTTACGAAAGCCATGATTGGAAAGAAAATTGCAAGAATTTTACCACCAATGTCTTGTGCACATGATGCCATCATTACAGCTAAACATACTAACCAGTTACAACCAATAGCTCTAAAAAAGAATTGAAGGTTATGTCCGTCTAAAGCAGCTGTTTTTCCTACAGCAATTGCAATAGCTGTTCCACCAATAGGTCCGTTAGTTAAACCAGACATGCGAGCAAACATCCATGCTAGGAAAATTGATCCTACAAAGTTTCCAACAAAAACAATACCCCAGTTGCGTAATAGTTGACCAAAAGAGATATTGCGATTCATAAATGCAATTGACATAAGGTTGTTTCCCGTGAAAAGTTCTGAACCAGGAATAATTACCAACATCAAACCTGTGCTGAAGACTGCTCCAATAAAGAATTTTTTTAATCCAAATAGAGCAGGTGCTCCACCAATGGTCCAACCTGTAGCAACAACTGTTGCTAAATGCGCAGCAAAACCAATAAAGCATCCTGCTAAAATTCCTAATACAAATAATTTAATAGCTGAATTTTTTGCTTTTGCTTCGCCTACTGCTACAAAAGACTTTGCTAACTCTTGTGGTGTTAAAAAATTTTTCATTTGTTTTTAAATTTTGTTTAATTAATAATAAAATTTAATTGTAAATATTATATATAATACTGTTTACAAAAACACAAACATAATATTGTATGTTTATGTATGTTTGTTTTATTTGTGATATAAAAATATCTGTTTAATTGTTTACTTTATATGATATTTGCAATACTTTTATATGATAATTTTCATGTATTGAAGTTTATTTAGACCAGTTAAAAATAAACAGCATTGAAAATAATGTTTTTTTGAGTTTGTCATCAAAAAATAACATTTACATGATATTTGTTAGCATTTTTAATTTGTTGCTTGGTTTAGTTTATAGATTATGAAAAAATGAAATTGTGCTTCTATTTTAAACCGAAATGTGGTTAATAGAAAATAATTTGTTTTTATAATATATAGATATGTATAGTTGAATCCACTCTAAAAAGTTGTAATTTTAAATTATAGAGACCTGATATGTTTTCTATTATAACGATTATCAATTGTTTGAGTAGTTCGTTTTTTATTAGCACAAACATGTCAGGTTTTTTCGTAGTGGACTCATAGTTAGAAAATCAAATTTAAAGTATTATCTTAATTCTGATTTTAAATTTTATGCATATCTGTTAAATAATAAATGAATTTTATGTATTTTTGTAAAATCACGACAAAATTATAACTAATGTTTCGGAAATTAACGATAGATAATATTGATAAAAAAATTTTATCATATTTAATGAATGACGCAAGAATATCTTTTTTAAGTATTGCTAAAGAATGCAACATCTCAAGTGCAGCAATTCAGCAGAGAGTTAAGAAAATGACAGATGCTGGTATTATTAAAGGATCAAAATTTACTATTAGACCAAAAGTATTAGGCTATGATATATGTGCTTTTATTGGAGTGTTTTTAGATAAGGCACATGCTTACAAAAGTGTTGTAAATGAGTTAATGAAAATTAACGAAATAGTTGAATGTCATTATACAACAGGGAATTATGCAATTTTTTTAAAATTATATTGCAAAAATAACGAACATTTAATGAAGATATTAATTGATACGATACAAAATATTCAAGGAGTTTCACGAACCGAAACTTTTATTTCTCTAGAGCAAACAATTGAAAGGCAAATTGAAGTTTAAAGAATTTTATAAACTTTAATATAATAATTATGAGTCCACTCCGAAAAGTGTTTTTCGTCATTGCGAACGGAGTGAAGCAATCTCAACATGTTGAATTATAAAGCTATAGATTGCTTCGTTCCTCGCAATGACGTACTTTTTCTACTTTTCGGAGTAGACTCAATTATTACATTATAAATACTTAATTAACAAATAGGAGATAAAAATATGATAGAAGTTAGATGGCATGGAAGGGGCGGACAAGGTGGATTTACTGTTTCAAGACTATTGGGAATGTCTGCAGCATTATTTGAAAATAAATATGCAATGGCTTTTCCTTCATTTGGACCTGAACGTCGTGGTGCACCGGTTTTGGCTTTTACCAGAATTGATAAGCACAAAATTACTGACAGAAGCGAAGTTAAAGAATGCGATTATGTAGTAGTTATGGATGAGACTCTCATTAATAAACATATTACTGATGGCTTGAAAAATGACGGAACGATTTTAATTAATACAAAAAATCCTGAAAAATATTCCGACGTTTTAAAGGATTGTAAAGTTGTTTCAATTGATGCTACTTCAATTGCATTAGATATTCTAAAACGACCAATTACCAATACAGCTATGTTTGGTGCTTTAGTTGCTGTATCAAATGTTGTCAGTTTAGATTCTGCATTAAAAAGCATTGAAACAGAGATGAAACCATCGTTAGTGCCTAAAAATATTGAGCTTATAAAAAAATCATATGAAATAATAAAAGGAGGTTATAATGAATAGACCAAAAGTACAAAAATATGTTAAGCCGAAACATATAGATGATTATCCTGTTGGACCACAATTTACTGCAGGATTTCTTGCTGAGACTAATGCAGGTTGGAGAACTTTTCGTCCCATTATTGATAAAAATGTGTGTATTAATTGTTTGCGTTGCTATATAGTTTGCCCTGATGGCGTAATTTTTAAATCTGAAAATAAAGTTGATGTTGATTATGATTATTGTAAAGGATGTGGTGTTTGTGCACATGAATGTCCTGTAAATGCAATTAAAATGGTTAAGGAGGAATTGTTATGAGCAATAAAAAATTATTTATCTCAGGTGACGAAGCTGTAGCTATTGGTGCAAAATTATCACGACCGAATGTTATTTCAGCATATCCAATTACACCGCAAACAGTTACTGTTGAACGATTATCGGAAATGGTAGAAAGTGGAGAGTTAAATGCAGAATATATGCATGTTGAATCGGAGCACTCAGCTATGTCGGCTGCAATGGGAGTTAGCGCTGTTGGTGCACGTGCATTTACTGCAACTTCATCGCAGGGTTTGTTATATATGGCTGAAGGATTACATTATGCCAGTGGTGGTCGTTATCCAATTGTTATGATGAATGCAAACCGTTCGTTAGCTTTGCCATGGAGTATTTATGGCGACCAACGTGATTCTTTATCTCTTCTCGACAGCGGATGGATACAAGTTTATGTTGAAGATGCTCAAGAAGCTCTTGATATGATTATTCAAGCATATAAGATTGCTGAGAACAAAGATATTTTAACTCCTTTTATGGTAAATCTTGACGGATTTGTATTAACTCATACTTATGAATTAGTAGAAATTCCTGAACAAGAAAAGGTTGATGAATTTTTACCTCCATTTCAAACTCCAAACAAGATGTCGTTTGAAGAGCCAAAAAACATGGCATTTAGTACAACTCCAGCCGATAATTTGGAATATAAATATCAGCAAAATAGAGCTATGTTTAATTCAATAAGTGTGATTAACGATGTAGATAAAGAATTTGGCGATAAGTTTGAAAGATATTACGGTGGAATGGTTCAAGAGTATCGTTGTGATGATGCCGAAGTTGTTATGCTAACTCTTGGAAGTATTACCGGTACTGTAAGGATGATTGTTGACAAGCTACGTGGCGAAGGCAAAAAGGTTGGTCTTTTAAAGATTAGATATATGCGTCCTTTCCCAGAAAAAGAAATTATTAAACTTGCCGAAAAAGTTAAAGCTGTTGGCGTTGTTGAGAAAGATATTTCTTTTGGTTACGAGGGAACTGTTTTTACAAATGTTAATTCAGCTTTATCGAAAATAGATAATGCTCCATTATCGCTCAATTTTTTATGTGGAATGGGAGGACGAGATGTTTCAAAATCAGATATCTATAATATGTTTATTAGTCTCTTTAAAGCTGCTGACGGAGAAAAACAAAAACGAATTCAATTTATAAATATGGGGGTCGAAACAGATGAATAATACAGATATAAAAAGAATTACACCAAAAAATATTACTGATAAAGAATTTTTTTATGGACATAAAGCATGTGCCGGTTGTGGAGGTAGCTTAGCTGTAAGATTAGCACTAAAGGTTCTGGGAGAAAGAACATTTGCAGTTTTGCCTGCAGGATGCATGTCGGCAGTTGGTTTTATATACCCACAAATGGCTTTTGTTAATAATGCAATAATTTCAACATTCCCCGGAGCTGCATCAATGGCTTCCGGAGTTTCTGTTGGTGCAAAAGCATTGGGACTTAAAGATTATAAAACAGTAGTTTTTGCAGGTGACGGTGGTACAGCAGATATTGGGCTTCAAGCTCTTTCGGGTGCTATTGATAGGAATGACGATATTATTTATGTGTGTTACGACAACGAAGCATATATGAATACAGGTATTCAAAAAAGTGGTTTAACTCCTTACGGAACAAAAACTACAACAACTCCTGCCGGTACGAATATTCATGGTGCTCAAAATTCAAAAAAGAACCTGTTTGAAATTATGGCTGCTCATGAGATTGCTTATGCTGCTACTGCAAGTGTTGGTTATCCTCAAGATTATATTGATAAAATTAATAAAGCAAAGCATACTAAAGGAACCTCTTTTATTCATGTTTATGCTTCT
>QMPG01000017.1 GCA_003648455.1 Bacteroidota bacterium | reverse complement strand
ATTCAGGAGAAGAATTAGTTGCTGATACAATAGTAATATCAGCGGGAATAAGACCCCGATTGGAACTTGCAAAAAACACAGATATCAAAATCAATAAAGGAATTATAGTCGACGACTTTATGGAAACTTCGGTAAAAAACATTTATGCCGCCGGAGACATTTCAGAACATAATAATATTTGCTATGGATTATGGCTTCCTGCAAAAGAACAAGGCTTTATTGCAGCACAAAACATGACCAATCTTAAAACAAAATATTCAGGCTCAAAAATAGAAACCCGCATGAAAGTCACAGGAATTTCACTATTTTCTGCAGGAGATATTAATAAAAATGATGCTTTAATAAATAGAATTACAAACAATACTTCTTATCAAAAAACCATAATAAAAAATGACAATCTTATTGGTGCAATATCAATAGGAGATTCTAAATCAGCATCAACATTAGCGAAAATATTTGAGGGAAAAACTGAACTTAATTCTTATTTAAATTTAGACGGTAATTTTAAAATTAACTAATAATAAAGATTATATTTACAGGCTATTAAAAACAGAAACCATAAAATAATTTATTATGATTAGAGCTGAGATTAAAATTCTTTCGGTAAATATTTCTGAAAAAAAAGGCACTATAAAAGTTCCTATTAAAGAAATAATTCTTGATAGCAATGGTGTTAAGAGTGATGCGCATGCAGGAAATTGGCATCGACAAGTAAGTCTTCTGGCACAAGAGAGCATTGATAAATTCATAAAGTCTTCGGGCAGAGAAATAAAATTTGGAGAATTTGCCGAAAACATCACAACATCAGGTATTGACCTTTGGAAAACTTCGCCAAAAGACAAATTAATAATTGGTGATGTTGAGCTGGAGGTTACACAAATTGGCAAAAAATGTCATGGAAGCAATTGTGCTATTTTTAAAGAAGTTGGCAATTGTGTTATGCCCAAAGAAGGCATTTTTGCACGTGTTATAAAAAACGGAATAATAAAACCAAATGATAAAATAAAATATATTCCTTTTACAAAAAATTAATAAAAAATATGAAAGCAGTAAAATTAAGAGACAACATTTATTGGGTTGGAGCTATTGATTGGGATTCGAGAAATTTCCATGGTTACCTTACTCAACGAGGCATAACATATAATGCCTATCTTATTATTGATGAAAAAATCACTCTTATTGACACAGTAAAAGAGCATTTCTCAGATGAGATGATAAAAAGAATTTCATCAGTAATTGACCCATCAAAAATTGATTATATTATTTCGAATCATGTTGAGATGGATCACTCGGGTGCAATACCAAAAATGATGGAAATTGCAAAAAATGCCGAGTTAATAACTTGTCCGAATGGCGAAAAGGGATTAACTGCTCATTATAAAAGAAATTTTAATCATAGAATTGTTAAAACCGGCGAAGTTTTAAATCTCGGCAAACGAAACCTGCAATTTGTTTTAACACCAATGGTTCATTGGCCTGATAATATGGTTGAATACATGCCTGAAGAAAAAATTCTGTTCTCAAATGATTCCTTCGGGCAGCATTATGCTTCGTCGGGAAGATTTGATTATGAAAATTCTAAAGACATAATTATTGATGAAGCAAAAAAATATTTTGCAAATATTGTGCTTCCCTACTCTGCTCAGGTCAGAAAAGAACTAGAAGTTGCCGCAAGCCTCGACATTGAAATTATTGCATCGAGCCACGGTGTTGTTTGGGAAAAATACACTAAAGAAATTATTGAAGAATATAAAAAATGGGCTTCAAACAAAATCAATAAAAAAGCAGTAATTATTTATGACACAATGTGGCATTCGACCGAAAAAATGGCTTATGCAGTTCAGGAAGTTTTTGAAGAAAAAGGGTATTACACTTCAATGAAAAATCTGCAAAATAATCACATCTCAGATATTATGACTGATTTGATTGATGCAGAATATATTTGTGTCGGCTCACCAACTCTCAACAATAACATTATGCCAAACGTAGCTTCTTTTCTAACATATTTAAAAGGATTGTCGCCGAGAGGCAGAAAAGCAATAGCTTTTGGTTCTTTTGGATGGGGCGGTCAAAGTGTTGCGCAAGTAGCCGACTACCTTAAAGATTCAGGATTTGATGTTATTAATATGTATAAACAAAAATACATTCCGGCTGAAAATGATTTAATTAATCTGAAAAATAAATTAACTGAAGATTTAGCTTCTAATTAGCATCTGTCCATAAAGTCGGCTATTTGTCATTCAGAATTGAGGCACGAGAGAGGAATCTTTTTTTTAATTGAAGGGGATTCCCTACGGTCGGAATGACAGTTTGAATAAAATTTCGTTGACTTTATAGACTGTCACTAATTAGTGCCTGAAAGAAAACTACTTGTTTTTAAGTATTTGATAAGAAATCGCCAAAGACAAGGCTTTCGAAGTGTTGAAAATCAAGGAATTTACTTTTGTAAATGACTGTTTTCAACACAAGAGTAACGCAGTATTTGGCGTTTTCTTGCAAAGACTAATTAATAAAAATATGGAGAGAATGCATGAATTAGAAACAACTTTAGAGTTAATAAAACCGGATGTAGATAAACGCATTAATGATTTCAAGTCTCTCTGGATAAATGCTGATGAAAAAAAATTGTTTCAGGAATTGGCATTTTGTCTTCTAACACCACAATCGAAAGCTCAAAATGCTTGGAAAACAGTTCTTATATTAACTGATAATAATCTGTTATTTACAGGACAAGCAAACGAAATATCAGGATATTTAAATTATGTGAGATTTAAAAACAATAAAGCTCGCTATATTGTAAAAGCACGTGAGCAATTTTTTAATAGCAATGAGGGAATAAGAGAAACATTATTGAAGCTATCATCAGTAAAAGAAAAAAGAGAATGGTTGTTAAAAAATATTACAGGCTATGGCATGAAAGAAGCAAGTCATTTTTTAAGAAACATAGGTTTTGTTGAAGATGTTGCAATTTTAGACAGACATATTCTAAGAAATTTAATAAATTATAATGTTATTGCAGAAATCCCAAAATTGCTTACTTTACAAAAGTATTATGAAATTGAAAATAAAATGAAACATTTTACTAAAACGGTTAATATTTCATTAGCTTATCTTGATTTTATTTTCTGGTATAATGCTAAAAATGATTTATTTAAATAATAATTGAACAAATAAAAATGAAACGAATTCTTATTACCGGAGCTAGTGGTTTTATTGGTAGCTTTATGGTTGAAAAAGCAATAAGCAAAGGATATGAAGTGTATGCAGGCATAAGAAAAACAAGCAGCAAACAATATCTTAAAGATAAAAGAATAAAATTTATTGAGTTTAATTTTGCCGACAATAATGATTTATTAAGAATCTTTTCCAATCTAAAAAAACAGAACATTAAGTTTGATTATATTATTCATAACGCAGGAATAACCAAGGCGAATAAGAAAAAAGAATATTTTACAATTAATTATCAATACACAAAAAATATTATTGATGCTTTATTTTATACAAATTTAATTCCTGACAAATTTGTTTATATGAGTAGTCTTGCTGCACACGGGCCTGTTCAAAAAGGTAAAAAAATAATGAAACTTTCTGATAAGCCAGCTCCAGTTACCTCGTATGGAAAAAGTAAATTAAAAGCAGAAAATTTAATTACTGCTAAAAACAATTTTCCTTACATTATTATTCGTCCAATAGGTGTTTATGGTCCTCGTGAAAAAGATTTTTATATCTATTTTAAATTAATAAAAAAACATTTACAGCCTTTAATCGGATTTACTACACCAAATGTAAGTTTTATTTATGTTAAAGACCTTGTTAAGGTAATATTTACTGCTTTAGAATCTGACATAAAAAATAAAACTTATTTTGTTAGCGATGGAGTAATTAGTAATTCAATTACATTAGGCAACACTATTAAAAAGCATCTTAACAAAAAGACTATAAAAATCAGAATACCAATCGGCTTATTAAAAATTACAGCATTTTTTCTCGAACCAATTTATGGTTTGTTTGGAAAAACTCCGACTGTAAACTTTGAAAAAATTAATGAATTAAAAAGCAGTTGGATTTGCGACATAAAACCTCTTGAAAAAGACTTTAATTTTAAAGCCGATTACAACTTAAACAATGGAATTTATGAAACTACTCAATGGTATAAAAAAGAAAGCTGGTTATAATCTTTATCCTATTGATATTGCGACAATTATTTATATAATAGTCTCAGCAATTTACATCTGTATTGGTTCATCAAAACTTGAAAACGAAGCATCTCATTTTATTATTCGTTTAGCAATTTTATTTTTCATTTTTTTTATTGCTTTTATTAATGATAAATATGATTCTGAGATATTAAAATTAATAAGAAACTTCTACCCTATTTTATTATTGAGCTATTTTTATGGTGAGACAGCTTATATGAATAATATAATTTTTAATAATCTTGACCCGTATTTTGCACATATTGAACAATTGATTTTTGGCTGTCAAGTAAGTATTGAATTTTCAAAGCATTTCCCGCAAAAATGGTTTAACGAATTAATGAATTTCGGCTACTTCTCATATTATTTTTTAACATTCACAACTTGCTTTGTTGCTTACATTACTAATCGCGCAAAATCATTTAAAGTAATATTTATTGTTGCAACATCTTTTTATATCTACTACATAATATTCTCAATATTTCCTGTTGTTGGTCCACAATTTTATTTCAAAGGCTCAATGGCAACTATACCCGATGCTTATTTTTTTCACGATGCTGTTAAATTTGTTCAAAAAATTGGTGAAGTACCAACCGGCGCTTTCCCAAGTTCTCATGTAGGAATGGCTTTAATATTTTTATATTTAAGTTTTAAATTTTTACGAAAACTGTTCTATTATATATTGCCTGTAATTATAATTCTTTGTTTTGCAACAGTATATATAAAAGCTCATTATCTGATTGATGTTATTGCCGGAATAATCTCTTCGCCAATAATTTTTAAATTAAGCTCTTTGGCTTATAATAAACTTGAAAAGATAATGGCTAAAAATGGTAGCTTATCGACAAAGTCCCAATAGGTCCGAATTTTGAACTAAACCCATCATTATTTTTTGTTGTAGTATTTTCGTACGGATAAGAAGGATGATTGTTTGCGTTTTTTTGAGTAAGCTTTTCATAATAAACTTCAAAAACAAGCTGTGTTTCTGTTGATATTGATAACTTTGGGGTAATAAAATATTTAATCCCCATAAATGGATTAATTCCATAAGTGTTCATTTTATCTTCAATTGAGTTAGTATATAATACTGTTATCATCGAATATACAGTATCATTAACATTTGGATAATATCGTTGTTCATTCACATTTGTTGATTTATTGCTGAGTTTTGAATATGTATAACTAAAATCGATGCCATAATAAAACTGAGTTCTTTTTAAATTTCTATGCGCCTCATAGCCTAAACAAAATTTAGTTCGAGTATCGAAATACTCAGTTGAATTACTGCTATTGGAGCTATAATTTGCTTCATCATTATCTGAATTATAATTAAAAAAAGCTTGAACTCTAAAGGCTGCACTATTATTAAAAATATTGTATTTATATGAAATCCCGAATAAATGGTAATTATCGGTATTTGATAAGTTTTTTGGTGTATATATGTATGGCATATATATCAACTCCATTGGATAATAATCAAGATAAAAAGGGTAAGGATAATAATTAGAATATTGAATCTCCTCATTCTTTTGAAACAAGTTGCTAATACTAAAACTTATCTCATTGCGAGAAGCAAAATATTTTTTTACATTATCTTGTGAGCAAAGCTTATTTACAAAAAGCAATACTATTAATCCTAGTATAATAATTATTTTATGTGCTTTCATTTGCTTGATTTTTTTATCTCTTTAATAAATAATTTTAATTTATCTTAGAACAAATAATTTACTGAAATTAAGCATGAAGATTCAAAATAATTTTGTTCTCCTGCATAATTATTCCTGTTATAAATATAATGTTGGTTTCTGTAACTGTTCTTATATGATTTTTTACCAAAAATTAGTTTAGTTTCAGCCGAAACTGACAAATTATCTGTTACAAAATAATTCACCCCAAATAATGGACAAATTCCAAAATTCTTAACATGAAATATTTCATTATCAACTCGATTTCTTTGATAGCCAAACAAAATATCTGAGCCATAATAAATCTGAAAATATTTTAATTTTATATTTAATTGATAGCCTGAAAAAAAGTTTGTACTAAAATTTATTACATCTCTATTTTCATCATTTTTGCCCGAATCATATTTATAGAATAGATTAAATCGAAAAGCATGCTGTTTATTATGAATTTTCAATCCAACACCTAATTTATTATCCTTATTATTTTGAAAAAGATAATTATCAAACTTATTTGTATTAGTATAGTTTAATTTTTTATTCTCTTGCTTAAAAAAAATATTTTTTAAACCAATGCTTAATTCGTATTTCTTATTGTTTTGGGCATATCCATTTTCAGTTATTAGAGATATTGATGAAATAAAAAAAAATATTTTCAGATATAGAATCTGCTTTTTTAAAAACATATTTCTAATTATAAAATGAGTCCAGTCTAAAAAGGTCTTTTTTGTCATTCCGAATTTATTTCGGAATCTTTAACTTTCATGGTATCAGTAGATTCTGAAACCAGTTCAGAATGACAAATAGGTAGATACTTGCTTTTTAGACTGGACTCATAAAATTAATAATTACTTTATTGTTTTATTAAGACGGTAGAAAGTGAGGAAAGGTTGTTTTATTAAAATTAGTTAAACTAATTATTTTTAGCAAATTGGTCTTTAATAATTTGCAGACCTTCAATAAATGAATGTGGCTGATAATCTAGCTCAGTTATTGCTTTATTAATATTAAATCCTGTGCGAGGTGGTCGTTTGGCTTTTTGGTTTAAATCTATTGAACTAATTTTAGAAATTAACGATTTATCTAAACCGAAAAAATCGGCTGTTGCAATAGCAATTTCATAAATCGACATAAAATCTTTTCCTGAAACATGATAAATACCTTCTTTCTCTTTTATTGCTGCATAAACACATGCTTGTGCTAAATCTTCAACCAAAGTAGGTGTTCTAAACTGGTCGTCAACAACGTTTATTGGCGTATTGTTTTCTAACGATTTTTTTACCCATAAAACAATGTTTGAACGACTGCGATTTTTAGTCAAACCATAAACCAAAACAGTACGAATAATTGTCCATTTATTGACATTTGATTGAACAATTTTTTCACCTTCCAACTTTGTTAAACCATAGTAACTCACAGGATTTGGAGCATCATCTTCGGAATAATTTCCGGTTAATCCATCAAAAATAAAATCGCTTGAGATATGAATTAAATGAATATTCAACTCATTAGAAATTTGTGATAAATAATTTAATGCCTCAACATTAACCTGCCAAGATTCGGTTTTATTATCTTCACAAAAATCAACATTAGTAATAGCTGCTGCATTAATTATTGTATCTGGTTTATAGCGTTTTATTATATAATCAAGCTCTGTCTTATTAGTTATATCAAGCAGTTCGAAAGTTGTATTTTCCGAATCAACTAATCTGTTATGATTTTTCGATGTTGCTATTAATCTAATATTTGGCGTTTGTAATAATTGCTCAACGAGTTTTTGCCCTAATAATCCATTGCTACCTGTAACTAATATTGTTTGCATTGGTGTTAATAAAGTATTTGTTCAATCTGTTTAACAGTATTATCTATTTCAAATCTTTTTTCAACAATCTCCCGGGCTTTGTTGCCAAATTTTTCTCTCAATTCATTATCATTAATCAACAAGTCAATTTTGTCGGTAAATTCATCAATATTAAAATCATCAATTAAGAATCCTGTTTCTTTATCGGCAATTATTTCGGGATTACTGCTTACGTTAAACGCAACAGTGGGCTTTTTACAAGCCATGGCTTCAACAATAACATAACCAAAACCTTCCCACAAAGATGTTAGCAAAAAAATATCGATGCTATTCATAAATGTTTTTATATTCTCAACAAAACCTAAAAATACAACTTCATTTTCGACTTGTAATTTTTTTGCATAAGTGCGAAGTTCGTTGTTTAATTCTCCGTCGCCGGCAATTAATAATTTGAAATTAATATTTTTCGATTTTAATTTTTTCGCAATTTCTATCAAATACTTTTGTGCTTTTTGTTTCGAGAGCCTTCCGGCAGATCCGAGAATAATCTCATTATTCGCTTTTGTATATATTTTTGATGTTGTCTTGTCATACTTTTTTAAGTCAATTCCGTTATATACCAATTTTACTTTTTTCTCATCAATCATATTTGGATTATTGGCATTAAGAGTATTCTTTGTCTCATTTGAATTGACAATAACTTGGGTAATAATTTTTTTGAAAAGAAATCTGTTTAAAAAAGAATTCTTAATTGGTATGGCACTTCCTCTGCGATATATAATATTATTAACTCCTGCAAGTTTAGCAGCCACCCCCGCAGCTTTTAAATCTGAAGGTAAATTTAATATAACCGTATTGATTAAATGATTCTTAAATAGCCTGCTAATTTTTAATATTTTAAAAGGATTTAAAAAACTAAAGTTTGAAATTTTTATTGAAATAGTCGGAATATTTGAGTTAACTGCTTTATAATAAAGTTCACTGTTATTATTTGTTACTAATATAATGTTATGATTTTTATTCAGTAAGCGAACAGCTATATCATAGTGCCATTTTTCGCCACCTCCCCATGCTTTACAACTATTAAAAAAACATATATTATTTTCTTCTTTCTCCATCTATAAAAAATTATTTCTTGTTTTTATTAAATTCTCTTAATTTCACTTGCTTCAAAAAAGTTGAATGCGCTGAATTTACGCTTATTACAAAACCGTAAAAACCATCGAGAAATCCTAATTTAATAAAATATGTTCGAACAAATTTCCAAATAGGACTAAAAATTATTTTAAAAAAGTTTGATTTTTCACCTTTTTCAAAGCGTGCCTGTGCTGCAATGTTTGAAAATTTATTTATTGTTTCAATATGTTGAGAAATGGAATAATAAGAATAATGATATAGGTCTCCAATTAAATGATATTTATTGCAGTCGGTGTTTAGTTCAAATTTATCGTGTGGATTTGTTCCTGCCCATTTTCCTTTTCTGCTATCCCACAAACGTAATTTTTTGTCGGGATACCAACCAGAATGCTTTATCCATTTACCACAATAATTTGTTAGTCGATTAAAATAATAACCATCATATTGCCAATTATTTTTTACATCAATTATTGATTTTTTAAGTTCTTCCGATAATTCTTCATCAGCATCAAGCGATAAAATATGAGGAAATTTTGCTTGTGTAACTGCCCAATTTTTTTGCTCTATATGTCCTTCAAATTTATGCTTAATAAATCTAATATTATAATTTTTGCAAATTTCTTGAGTTGCGTCCGAAGAAAAGGAATCGACAACAACAATATCGTCAGCAATATCTTTTACTGAAAGCAAACATCTTTCAATATTCTTCTCTTCGTTATATGTAATTATTACAACCGATAATTTTATCATAAAAAATTATTTCAAAAATAATATTTGTAATCTAAATTGTTTTATTATTCTTTTCTATTATACCCAAATAAAAATAAAGAGTAAAAGTAAGAAAAGAAAGTAACGCCTGCCTGTGTTTCTAAGGTATCTTCATTTAACATTGACAATAATGCTATTACTAAAAAAACCATAAGAAAGTAATCAGTATATTTTTTCTCATTAATAATTGGGAAAAAGATTGAAAAAAGGATAATTAAAAACCCAAAAAACCCGAAAGCAAGGAAAAAAGTAACAAACTGATTATGAGCTCGTAATCTCCATCTCTTAGATAAGGGTGAATTCATTTTATTGTATTGTTTGGCAAAAACTGTTTTCAAATCGCCTGTACCTATCCCAAATAAAAAATTATCTTTTATAATTCCAAACGATGCTTTAAGATATTCAAAACGTTGTGTTACAGAATGCCCACTCGGATTTCCTTTCTTAAACTGAACATCTATTTGCCATATAATTTTATATATTCTTGCAGGTAAACTTATTTTATTTTTATAAATATAGTTTGCATAGCCTTCCTCAATAAGTGTTATGTCGTGCTTTGTTAATTTTTTAATTCCTTTTGCATCTTTTCTATATCCTTTTGATGTTAAATACCTTACAATGGTATTTTTTATCTTTTGACCTTTTTTGTCAATACTGTCATAATCAATATTACTAATTTTATTCCACTCATTTCGCAATTCTTTTTCGGAGATATACAAATAAACATAGTGCCCGTTTTCAATTATTTTATTATTAAAATCGTGTTTGTATTTATTGCCGAGATTTGTGTATTTGTCAATAGTATCAGGATTAATTTTATCTACAGAATAAAAGTCTATAATTGATTTTGATATTAATGCCAATAAAATAATTGGCATAATAATCATAAAACCAATTAAACAATTCTTAATTTTCTTGTTTTTAAACCTATTAAAAAAATAAATCAAAGCAATGAAACCGGTAATAAAAAAAACAATTATTCCGGTAAACGATTGTAAAATAAATAAAAATGAAGAGAGCCAAATAATCAGAATTAAATAGACAACTTTTTCCTTATTTTTTATTTTATCTAATAAGAAAAAATAAACCAACGAAAAAATTGCAATATTAATTAATAATGAGAAGCGGATATGTGAAATAAAAATTGAAATGTCTCTAATGTCTGTTACTTTATAATTTACTAATCCTAATAATACAGATGTGCTAATTAATGTGCTTACAGTAATTGCTACAATAAAGAAAAGCAATAAAATTTTTAGTTGTTTAAAATTTAATTTTTGCGAAGTTCCAATAATAATAGGAAGTAATAATAAAGGTAATTTAATTTTTATATCGTGAAAAGCATATTGAAAATCGTTTGTGTAGATAAGTCCAACAATATGAACAAAGAATATAAGCAAAAATATTAATATACTTTTACTTTGCTTAATCTGCTTAAATCTTGACTTAAATTTATTTTCTAAAATCCAGTTTCCGGCTAAAACAAATTGCGATACGCTTGTAAGATATGGAGATAATGGCAAACTTACAGCAAGTAATATTAATCCGAAATAATAAAGATTAAATGACCCAAGAAATTTAAAAATACTTTCTTTTTTCGAAATCATAATAGCTGAAAATCCCTTAAAAAAAAATAAAAACGACTAATAGAAAACATTAAAGAAGCCTTTTTTAGGTTCATATTCTATGTCACCTTCAATTTGAATAACATAAAAATAAGTTCCCGGTTGAACTTTTGTACCATCAGGAGTTCGTGCATCCCAACATACTTGTTCGGCAGGTTCTGATTTATACATAATACTACCCCACCGGCTGTAAATTGTGATTGAAATTTTCACCCTTCCATTTGAGCTTATGCAAAACAAATCGTTTAATCCATCATTATTTGGTGTTACTACATTTGGGACATCGAAATTGTCAACAACAATAACATTTTTAGTTATATCATCGTCACAACCATTAACATCTGTTATTTTAAAATAAACATTATAAGAGCCTTTATCAGGAAATTTATGAATCGCAAATGAACTGTCTGTACTTATAATTACTGATCCATCATTAAAATTCCATTCAAAAGAATCTTTAGTGGTATCGCTTAGTGAATTATCTCGAAATCTTTTTGAATAGCTTGAAAAGCGAATACTGTCAACAATAAAATCTGCAACAGGGTTTTTGTGAATTGTAATAATTTTTGATTTTACATCGGTGTTTGTGCCATCGCTAATAGTAAGCTTAACTGTATACTCACCTACACTATCGTAAGCATGTTTTACATTTTGTTCGGTAGCTGTTTGTCCATCGCCAAAATTCCATTGCCATGAATTTATTGCCACTCCTGACGAGTTATCAAAAAATGAAACGGTATCTGCTTTACAAGTAATATTTGAAAAAGTAAAATCAGCAAAAATTTGTGCTACAGAAAACTGCGCTATTAACATAAAAAAAAGAACTGTAATATATTTTGTCTGAAAAAACCTCATTGTTTATTTTAATTTATACAAACTTAAATAATTATATTTAATTTTTTGTAAGTTTACTACTAAATGTTTTTTGTGAGTTTATCTACAATTTTAAAATTACTAAAAAACTCTTTTGCCACGACTCTAATAACAGTATATGTAGGTATTGCCAAAATCATACCGGGAATTCCTGCAAGACTTCCTGCCATTAATATTACCAAAAATATTTCTAAAGGATGAGCTTTAACGCTGCTTGAATATATTAATGGTTGAAACAAAATATTATCGATCAACTGAACAATAACAAAAACCAAAGACATATATGCAATTAATGGTAATAATTGAGACGAAAACTCTAAATCAAAATTTGTGGCAACTCCAATAATTATACCAAAAAAAGCCCCAATATATGGTCCTATATATGGAATTACATTTAACAATCCTGCTAGGAGACCTATAACAATAGCATGATTAAACGTAATTCCTACAATTGTTAATCCTGTGCTTACTAAAATAATGACAAGCAAAATTTCAATTAATATGCCAATAAAATATCGCGACAATAAATGTTTAATAGAGTGTAATATATGACGTACACCTTGTTCTTTTTTTACAGGAACAATTGCAAGTATTCCCTCGGTAAATAATCCTTCTTCTTTTAAAAAAAAGAATGTTATGAAAGAAATAGAGAAAAATGCTATTAATAAATTGCCTATAATTCCTGCAATTGAACCAAAAAATGAAGACAGTTTAGAAATACTAAAAACCTCTATAAATTTTGTTGTGAGATACTCTTGTATTGATATATCTTCGGAAGCTATTCGATAATTATCGAAAATTTCCTGAACTTTTTCTATTGGATTTTTCAAACTCTGGAATAAACCATTTATATCTATTGATGACAATTCATTTACTTCGTTCACAATTAAAGGAATGAAAAAGCGAAAAAAGGATATGAAAATTACCCATAAAAAAATTATGGTAATAGTTGCACTTAATGATTTAGATAGTCGGAATTTTTTAATTCGTAATTTTGTTAAAAACTGCACTATTGGATGACCAACTAATGACAAAACCGCAGAAATTAAAATATATGCTACTATTGATTTGAAATACCAAAGAGCATATACTAACAAAGCTACGCCTAAAAATATTAAAATATACTTTATTGTTTTATTCATCCAAAGCCTCAATTATATAAACTGTGAATCCACTTCGAAAAGCTGCTAAGCGGTTAACTTTACAACAAGACTAAAAGCTATAAATCTGTACGTCAGCTTATTACAAATCCGCTAAGCGGCTACAAATAGATAACTTTAGTTTTCGGAGTAATCTCAACTGTTAAAGATAATATTTTTTTTTCGATTGTTATAAATTTTATAAAAAAATAAGCGAAGTCAATTGACTTCGCTTGTATTAAAATTAAAAAAAGAAGTCTGATAAATTTTATTCTTTATTTACTGTGTCATTAACATTTAAAGAATCAATATTTTCATTTATATTAGTTGTATCTATTGTTATTTGTGGTTCAGCTTCTTTAATTACAGGTTTTTGAACATTTGCATTTTGTCTATCATCAGAATCTTCAATATCAGGCACATATAATTCTTTTTTCACGTATATTTTAAGATAATTTTTAAATTTACTGTCACGAAAAATAAAATAATTTTCACCAACTGTGTATGCCTCAACTTTATATTGATGGGGTTCGAGTTTTTGGCATCCTTTTGGTGTTTGTGTGCACTCAACACTCTCTACTTCTCCCGATTTTAAATTTATTTTTTTATATCTGTTTTTATAAATGTCATAATTTACATAAAAAAACTTGCCCTCTTTATCAAAATAGCTATTGTATAATTCACACCTGTTATCGTCAATTTTATACTTACCAACCGGTTTCCATGTGTATAAAGTATAAACTACAATATAAACGTATTTGCTTTTTTCTGCTCGAAAAGTTGCAGCAAAATAGTAATTGTTATCATCTACCATAATTTCGAGAACCTTACTTTTTTTATGTTTTGGTCCCTTTATCCTTTTCTGGAATCGATATCCTGTTAAATCAGTAGTGCCTTTATATTGTGCAGACGCATTAATAAGAACAACTCCAAATAGTATTAAAAAAAATATTTTTTTCATTAGTATGGATTTATTAACAATTTGTATATAGGAACTTATTTTATTTTAAACGAAACTTTTTCAAAATTAATATTTTTTAAACCCTTTAACAAAAAAACATTAACATCGTCAATTATTAAGTCATTAAAATTTTTCGAAAATTTTTCTTAAACTAATTTTTTCGTTAATAATCTGATTAAGTTTAATAATCTCAACTCTATCTTGCTCCATTGTATCTCTATAACGTATTGTAACTGTATTATCTTCTAAAGTCTGATGGTCAATGGTTATGCAAAATGGTGTTCCAATAGCATCTTGACGGCGATAACGTCTACCGATGGAATCTTTTTCATCATATTGACAGTTAAAATCGAATTTTAAATCGTTAACAATTTTATGAGCCATATCAGGCAAACCGTCTTTTTTTACCAATGGTAATACTGCTAATTTTACAGGAGCTAAAAATGGGGGGATTCGCAAAACAACTCTCTCGTCGGTATCTCCGTTATCTTTTTTAATTTTTTCTTCACAATAAGAATTAGATAATATTAATAAAAACATTCTATCAACTCCGATTGATGTTTCAACAACATATGGAACGTAGCTCTTATTTAATTCACTATCGAAATACTGTAATTTTTTGCCTGAGAAATTCTGATGTTGTGATAAATCGTAATCTGTTCTTGAATGAATTCCTTCAACTTCTTTAAAACCAAAAGGAAATTCATATTCAATATCGACTGCAGCATTTGCATAATGTGCTAATTTTTCATGCTCATGAAAACGGTATTTTTTATCATTAATACCAAGAGCTAGATGCCATTTTTCTCTCTTTTCTTTCCAAAAATCAAACCATTTTTTTTCCTCACCCGGACGAACAAAAAATTCCATTTCCATTTGCTCAAACTCTCTCATACGGAAAATAAATTGTCGTGCAACTATCTCGTTACGAAATGCTTTCCCTATCTGAGCAATACCAAATGGCAGCTTCATGCGACCTGATTTTTGGATATTTAAATAATTAACAAAAATACCTTGTGCTGTTTCCGGTCGTAAATAAATTGTGTTTGAATCTTCGCTAACTGAACCTACTTGTGTTTCAAACATTAAATTAAATTGTCGAACATCTGTCCAATTTTTTGTACCTGAAATCGGGTCGTTAATTTCACAATCGACAATAATTTGTTTTATGCCGGCTAAATCGTTATCATTTAATGCTTTTACAAATCTATCCTGAACAGTTTTTATTTTTTCTTTATAATCAACTACACGTTTATTTGTTGCAACAAATTGCTCTTCATCAAATTGCTCACCAAAACGCTTAGCTGCTTTTTTTACTTCTTTTTTTATTTTAGCTTCAATTTTTTGAATATAATCTTCAATTAAAACATCGGCTCTGTATCTTTTTTTCGAATCTTTATTATCTATTAGCGGGTCGTTAAAAGCACCAACATGCCCTGAAGCTTCCCATACTTTTGGGTGCATAAAAATCGCAGAATCTAATCCAACAATATTCTCATTTAAAAGCACCATCGATTTCCACCAATATTCTTTAATATTGTTTTTTAACTCTACCCCATATTGTCCATAATCGTAAACAGCACTTAATCCGTCATATATCTCGCTTGATTGGAAAATATATCCATACTCTTTTGAATGTGCAATTATTTTCTTAAAAAGATCTTGTTGGTTCATCTATACTTTATTTTTATTATTAAAATTAATGAGGCAAAAGTAAATCATTTTGTTTGTTTTTCATAAAAAACACTTTCTTTGTACCAAATTTATTTTTTTTATAAGTGTTAATTAAAACAATCTCATTTTTATAACTTTGCAAAGTTAAAATTATATTTCAAAAAAATATGGTAAAAAAATATGACTTTTTAGTTTTGGGAACAGGTGTTGCAGGTTTAAGTTTTGCTTTAAAAGTAGCAGAATATGGCAAAGTATGCGTTGTTACTAAAACTAATCTTGAAGAAACCAACACAAAATATGCTCAAGGCGGGATAGCTGCTGTTACATACAAACCTGACAATTACGAAAAACACATTAACGATACTTTAATTGCAGGCGATCATTTTTGCAATGAACAAGTTGTGAGAATGATAGTTAAAGAAGCTCCAAGTCAAATTAAGGAATTAATTAACTGGGGTGCTGATTTTGATAAAACAAAAAACGGCAATTACGACTTAGCTCGCGAAGGAGGACATTCAGAACATCGAATTCTTCACCATAAAGATAATACCGGATTTGAAATTCAGAGAGCTTTAAGTAAAAAGGTTAGAAATAACTCAAATATTGATATTTTAGAGAATCATTTTGCCATAGACTTAATTACACAACACCATCTTGGCAAAACAGTGAAACGTTACCATACCGATATTGAATGTTACGGTGCTTATGTTTTAGATTTATCTAATAAAAAAACACATACAATTCTTGCAAAAAAAACATTAGTTGCTACCGGAGGAAGCGGTAATATTTATAACACAACGACGAATCCTGTTATTGCTACAGGCGATGGTGTTGCAATGGTTTATCGCGCAAAAGGAATTATTGAAAATATGGAATTTGTACAATTTCATCCTACTTCACTGTACAATCCTGATGAACGCCCATCATTCTTAATTTCTGAAGCAGTTAGAGGTTTTGGTGCTATTTTAAAAGACAAACACGGCAAAGAGTTTATGCTAAAATACGACAAACGAGGCTCACTTGCTCCTCGCGATATTGTTGCCCGTGCAATTGACAACGAAATGAAAACATCGGGCGAAGACCATTTATATTTAGATTGCACTCATCTCGATATTGAAGATTTTAAAAATCATTTCCCAAATATTACAGCTAAATGTTTATCAATTGGGGTTGATGTAGCCAAAGACATGATTCCTATTGTGCCTGCAGCTCATTACCAATGTGGTGGAATAAAAGTTAATATGGATGGTCAAACCTCAATTAATAATTTATATGCTGCCGGTGAAGTTGCTTCTACAGGCTTGCACGGAGCCAATCGATTGGCTTCAAATTCTTTGATTGAAGCGATTGTGTATGCAGATAAAGCAGCAAAACATGCATTAAACGATTTAAACAACATTAGTTTTAAAGAAGGAATTCCTGAATGGAACAAAGAAGGAACATCACATCCCGAAGAAATGGTGCTTATAACTCAAGACTATAAAGAAATGCAACAAGTAATGAGTAATTACGTAGGAATTGTACGTTCAAATTTACGTCTGCAAAGAGCATTAACGCGGCTTGGAATAATATATCAGGAAACTGAAGATTTATATAAAAAATCGACCTTATCTTTACAACTTTGCGAGCTGCGAAATTTGCTAAATGTTGGATATCTTGTAATAAAAATGGCTCAAGAAAGACATGAGAGTATTGGCTTGCATTATAACATTGATTACCCTTACAAAAAAAATATTAGAGTATGAAAAAATTATTTTTAAAAAAAATATTCATTTTAAGTCTTCTGTCTGTTTTTGTTTTTGCTGCTCAGGCACAAAAAAGTAATTGGTGTGGAACAGTAAATTTTGACCAAGAAGCAATTAAAAAAGACTCTTCAATTTTAGAAAAAAGAGCTAAACTTGAAAAATTTACAAAAGAATATTCTTCAAGAAAAAAAAATACAGAAGAAGATGTATTGATTATTCCTGTTGTTTTTCATGTTGTTCACGACTATGGAGAAGAAAATATATCAAAAGAAAAAATATTATTAGCCATTGATATTTTAAATAAAGATTACAGAAAACTCAACACTGATGTTTATCAAGCTATTCCTGAATTTAAAAATATTGTAGCCGATATAAAAGTTGAATTTCGTTTAGCCAAAATCGACCCTGAAGGTAATTGCACAGATGGCATTACACGAACCCAATCACTTGAAACTTACGACGCAGGCAATAGTGTTAAATATGCAGTTCCGGGCTGGGATAACACAAAATATTTAAACATCTGGACTGTTAAATCTATTGAATCGGGAGCTGCTGCATGGTCACATTATCCTGGGATTAGTGCAGCTTTAGATGGAGTTGTGAGTATTTATCGTTACATTGGTTCCGGTCATACACTAACTCACGAAATTGGTCATTACCTTAATCTT
Organism: Bacteroidota bacterium; assembly: GCA_003648455.1. The sequence continues at coordinate 3,017 of QMPG01000017.1, read as the reverse complement.
ATGCATCCATGGGGAAACTCAAATGACCCGGGTTTAGAATCAAACTGCGATATTGATGATGAAGTTGATGATACTCCTCTAACAATTGGGGTTGTAAATAGTTCGTGTAATTTAGATCAAGTTAGTTGTGGCTCTCTCGACAATGTACAAAATTATATGGATTATTCATCTTGTGACGTTATGTTTACCGAAGGACAAAAAACAAGAATGCGAGCTGCTTTAAACTCATCTGTTAGTGGTAGAAATAATTTATGGAAACAGTCAAACCTTGAAGCAACAGGAACTAATGACAGTTATGCTTCACCTATTTGCAGCCCAATAGCCGATTTTTATGTCGATAACAAATCTGTGTGCGAAGGTTCATCTGTTCAATTTTTCGACAACTCATACAATTCTTCAGTAGACGCTTGGGCATGGTCTTTCCCAAACGGTGAGCCTGAAACATCTAACGAACAAAATCCTGTTGTAAAATATAATACTCCGGGGCTTCATACGGTTTCGTTAAAAGCTTTTAATTCATCTGGCAATAATACTATTAGTAAAAATAATATTATTAATGTTATTGATACTTTGATGGGCTATGCTACTCCTTATTTTGAAGACATGGAAAGCTCAGATTTCCCTGAATCATCGACTGACTACACTAAAAATTGGAAAATTGAAAAACAAGGAAAATTATCTTGGGAGCTACATTCAACAAGTAATAATAATTCAATAAGAGTAGTAAATTATTCAAATAGTTCAGAGACTAAATCAATTCTTATTTCTCCTAATATTAATTTAACGAATTTTGAAAATCCTAAAAACATTACATTCAAATTAGCTTATGCAAAAAGATCGAACTCTTCCGACGATGATCTAAAAATATATGTTTCTGATGATTGTGGTATTACATGGAAAATAAGATTCTTGAAAAGAGGTTCTCAATTAGTAACTAACGACGGAACTCTTGTTAGTTCTGAATTTATTCCTCAAGATGATGAATGGAGTGAAGAAAAATGTAGTTTGTCTTCTTTTGAAGAATCAAACCACATAATGATAAAATTTGTTTGTACAAGTAGAAAAGGAAACTGCTTATATATTGATGATATCAAAATTGGAGAGGAAGCAAATAGAGTAAATACTGTTAATCCTATCAAAAAAATAAAATTAAATATTAGACCTAATCCGTTCAAAAATGATGCTGTTATTGATTATTATCTTACACACAATAGCAAAACACAAATTATTATTACTGATATTATCGGTAATGTTATTGGTAAATTTTATAAAGAAGAAACTACAGGAAAACACAGTTTAAATTTAACTTCAATTGCACCAAATATAAATTCAGGAATTTATTTTATTAAACTACGAGTTAATAATGCACAAACGACAAGAAAAATTATTAAAATAAAATAATTTTTTAATTCAATAAATGAGACTAATTAAATAACAATATCCTATATAAAGACCTCTATATGAGGTCTTTTTTTTTGAAAATATTTTTGTTAAACTAAAAAAATAGTTGTAACTTTTTAAACCAAAACTTTTTATAAGCTACAAAATATTATGTTACAACGAAACATAAACAATCCAATTATTAAACCTTCAATGCTGACACCTTCGGTTGATGGTTATAATGTTTTAGGTGCTTTCAATCCGGGAGCAACCATCTTTAACAATGAGATTATTTTATTGATGCGTGTTTCGGAAAACTGTCCGCCAGAAAAAAATTTCATTAATATTCCTTACTATAATTTCGAAAACAATAAAAGTGAAGCACAAATTTTACGCATTAAAAAAGATGACCCACAAATTACTTTAAAAGATACTCGTGGCATTTTTTATAAAGGTAAAGATTACCTATCAACAATAAGCCACCTTAGGCTTGCAAGAAGTTATGACGGGATAAATTTCACTATTGATGAAAAACCATTTATTGCTCCGGCAAATGAAACAGAAAAATTTGGAGTTGAAGATGCAAGAATTTCAAAGATAGACGACACCTATTATATTAACTATACCGGAGTATCAGAAGACGGATATGCTACCATGTTAGCTACAACAACAAATTTTATTGACATTGAACGTAAGGGGATAATTTTTGCACCACTCAACAAAGATGTTACAATTTTTGAAGAAAAAGTTAAGGGTAAATATATAGCATTACACCGACCTGACAATCATGGTTTTGGGCTTCCCTCAATTTGGTATGCAGATTCACCTGATATTATTCACTGGGGAAATTACAAATGCCTTTTACGACCCGACAACTCAAAATGGGAAAGTCAAAAAATTGGAGCCGGATCTGCTCCTATAAAAACTAAACAAGGCTGGCTGGTTTTATATCACGGCAAAGGCGACAACAGCATTTATTCATTAAATTTATTATTACTCGACATTAACGACCCGTCAAAAATTATAAAGAGATGCAAAGAGCCAATATTCACACCTAAAGAAGACTATGAAAAAAATGGTTTTTTTGGAAACGTAATTTTTTCAAATGGACTTGTAACAAAACCTGATGGCACAATATTAATATATTACGGAGCATGCGACGAAACTATTTGTTTGGCTACAACATCAGTTAATGAATTATTATTTTTACTTAATAATCAATAATTATGAGAATAGCTTTTATTTCTACTTATCCGCCTATTGAATGCGGATTAGCAACCTACACAAAATATCTGACAGATGCTATGAAAAAATTCAAAAAAGAAATTTTCATTGTTAGTCAGATTGGAGCAAAAGGGGAAAACTCTTTTCCTGTTTATACACCTCAAAATAATGATATTGCTTACCGATTATTTCATGCTGTCGAAAATTTAGCCCCTGATATTATTCATATTGAACATGAGTTTGGGTTATATGGTTCAAGACGAGGTTTCCAAATAATAGATTTCTTGTTGCGTTGCAAGGTAACAGACACACCTGTTGTAACAACCTTACACACAGTGTTTAACAACCTTACTTATACCGAAAAAATTATTGTTCAACATATTATTGATAATAGTTATGCTGTTATTGTTCAT